>JANXXM010000021.1 GCA_025350645.1 Ferruginibacter sp. | reverse complement strand
ATTTATTTAAAAATATCTTCAAATTTTGTCCAGCTCCATTTTTGTTTTACTAAAGGTCCATCCATTAAATACAATGTAGGGTTTACTCTTGCAATTGTTTTTATAACAGTAGCGTCACAACTAAGAATGCTTGCATAAGTTCCCAAAGCATCATTGCCTTTCTTTAAAATAAATCTATCAGCAATTTTTGCAGGCTGAGAGGTAACAACAAATAATTTTTTATTCTTTTGCAAAGCTGAAAAAATCAGTTGCTTATCCCCTTCCCAGTTTGATGGATAATTTTCCAGATCTTTTATAAACAGTAAATAATATTCTCCCTGCTGGTTAAGTAATGCATCTGTAGTATCGTTACCCGCAATTGTGGTTAATGAAAAATCATTTATCAGTGGTATATTATTGCTTCCCTGTTTTATAAGAATTTGTTTTCTATCTGCAAATGTCCATGTACTGTCTGGTATGGCATCTGCCTTAAATTCTTTTTTATCACCTGCTTTTTCATACACAAAAATGTAATCAAATTTATCGGCTATGGCATTTGCGGGCATTTTGCGTAAGTCGGCTATATTGTTACCTTTTTTATAGGGCAGGCAATCTACCAATGGCAAATTTCTGAGTACATACCATTGCAGTAAAAGTACAAGACTGGTAGCTACAATAATATAAAATAATGTAATTAATGGCTTTGCTACCGGCGTTATGTACCTTACAAAAATTATAAGAAAAACGGCGGCAATAAGCAAAATAATATCTTTGGTAAAAGTTTGTATAGGGGTAAGGGGAATACAATCTCCAAAGCAACCACATGCTTTTATTTTACCTGTAAAAAGTACATACGAAGTAAGAAATGTGAAGAACAACATCAGCAATAAAAGTAACCATACTGTAATTTTTTTCCTAAAGCCTATGAGCAATGCCACTCCTAATACCACTTCCACCGTTATCATTATTACAGCAAAAGAAAGCTGATAGTTTTCCAGGCTGCGCATGAGCCCAGGCATAAAATTAGCATTGCCCCATGCCTCAAAAAACTCCTGCATTTTATAGGCCAGTCCTTTAGGATCTATAGCTTTTACCAAGCCCGAAAAAATAAATAAAAGCCCGGTAAGTATACGAACAATAGTAACAAAAATTTTCATTTTTTACATTTTAATGTTTGTCCTCACCTATTAATATCAATGCAAAAACGGCATAATTGAGTATATCAAAAAAATTGGCATCTATACCTTCACTTATTAAAGTGTTGCCTTCATTTGCCAGTATTTGTTTTATACGCAAAATTTTTGCAAGAGATAAGTCTACAAAACTTTGTTGGCTCATCTCTCTCCATGCTTCACCATAATCATGATTTTTATTTTGCATTAAATCTTTTGCCAGCAAGGCTTTTGCACTGTATAGCTCTGTTACAAGCGCCGCACTCAATTGTTCTGGCGCATCATTATTTATATCTATTTGTATGAGCCCGATAATGCAATAATTTATAATACCTTCAAATTCACTTTTTATATTATCCCCTATTTTCTGGGTATTGTTATCCTGTATATTTTTTATACGCTTTGCTTTAATATAAATTTGATCTGCAACAGAAATAGTTCTGTACACCCGCCATGATGTGCCATAGTCTATTGTTTTTTTTAGGAAGGTATTTTTGCAATGTTTAATTACATCATCGTACTGCTCACTCGTATTGTTCATTTGCCCTTTATTATTTTGATATTTGTGTGCTCATTCAAAAATACAATTAACGAAGCAAATGCACAGCATAAACTGCAAAGGAAAATTAATATCTCTAAAAGATCCGCTGGTAATGGGCATTATAAATGCTACACCAGATTCGTTTTACAAAGGAGATCTTAATTACGGGCTCGATGGAATTTTGCAACTTGCAAAAAAAATGATAGATGATGGGGCGGCTATTATTGATGTGGGTGGACAAAGCACCCGGCCTGGCAGCCAGTGTATTCCGGTACAGCAAGAAATGGAGAGGCTTATACCAGTTATAGAAATGATTAATAAAAACTTTCCCGATACGATTATATCTGCAGATACTTTTGAGAGCCAGATAGCAATAGCCGCCGTGGCAGCCGGCGCAGGCATGATAAACGATATTAGTGCCGGCGAGCTGGATAAAGAAATGATCCCTGTGATAGCATCATTGAAAGTACCTTATGTATGTATGCACATAAAAGGTACTCCTGCTACGATGCAGCAGTATACGCATTACGACGATATAATGAAAGAAGTATTAGATTATTTTATTGCAAAAACAACGGAGTGTAAAAATGCTGGAATAAAAGATGTTATTATTGACCCTGGGTTTGGATTTGCTAAAAATGCAGCACAGAATTTTTTATTGCTTAAAAATCTATCTTTACTAAAAATGCTGGATAAACCAATACTGGCAGGGCTTTCCAGGAAAAGCACTATTTACAAAACCCTTAATACTACCGCACTGCAAGCATTAAACGGCACAACTGTTTTAAATACACTGGCAATACAAAATGGTGCAAATATTTTAAGGGTACACGATGTAAAGGAAGCTGTAGAAACAATAAAATTAATGACAGCCTATGGGATAGATTATTGATAAAGCTGGATTATTATTTTTAAAATGTCATTGATTTTTTTATTGGCAAATTTTTATCGGCATCTATCAATAATATTTTCATTCTCGCCCTTTTTCCGAAATAAGATCGGAATGATAAATTTTTATTCCTTCTACAATACCAATATAAGGCCGACTGTATTTTTTATGCACCCATAAATAGCAGCACATACCTTTGTAACAATAAAAAGGCATTCCATATTTCAAGGCTTCAGTAAAATTTTCGTCGTACGAAATAATATGTTACCGCAAAAATTGAAGGCAACTTTTTTACAGGCTCTTCTTTTTGCAAAAAATATTCATAAATTGGGCAAAGCATACAGGGTTTCTTTTAATACCACTTTGGTATTTCTACAATAAAACTTCATACAGTTAGCTATGAAAATTGAATACTTGGTAGCAGCAAATTATTTTTTCAAACTTTGTATAATACTAGTAAATTCTACCGGTATTAAACTGGCCCCACCTACCAAACCACCATCAACATCAGGTTCAGCAAAAATTTCAGCAGCATTTGCAGCTTTTACACTGCCACCATATAAAATTGAAATAGTATCAGCTATAGCGGCACCATATTTTGTGGAAAGTACTGCACGAATATGTGCATGCATTTCTTGTGCCTGTGCACTGCTGGCTGTGCGCCCGGTACCTATTGCCCATATAGGCTCGTAGGCGATTATAAAATTTTCTATTTGCGCTGCAGATAAATGAAACAGACCGGCTTTTAATTGTTCTTCAATATGCACATTCTGCGTTTCTGTTTCCCGAATGGCCAAAGGCTCCCCACAACAAAAAATTGGTTTTACATTATTTTCCAGTGCAATATTCACTTTTTTTGCCAAAATTGTATCCGTTTCATTGTAATATTCTCTTCGTTCGCTGTGGCCAATAATTACGTATTCTACTCTAATACTGTTAAGCATTTCCGCACTGGTTTCACCGGTATAAGCACCACTTTTTTGTGCGGCACAATTTTGTGCTGCACAAAAAAAGTTTTTTTGTGTTACTGTTTTTTGCTGCATAGTTAGCAGGTAAGGAAAAGGCACTGCAAATATCGCTTGCTGATTTGCCCCCATATTAAATGTTGTAGCCAATATTTCATCCATTAATTTTTCGCCCTGTGCAAGGGTTAAATTCATTTTCCAGTTAGCTGCTGCTATTTGTTTGCGCATGTTTTTAGATTTTTTAAAATATTTATTCTTGTTTCCTAATAATAAAAAATAGATCTCAGCATTATTTTTTTATCATAAACGATATAATTCTTCCAGCATTATTTTTTCTTGCGCTGATACATTTTGTTCTTTCATTTTTTTCCAGTTTTCAATATCTGTTAACACTTTTTCAAAAATATATTTATCGTTGCCCCATGTAAAATTTTCTGTAAATTTCGCAGGCATTTTTTCGCCAAAAATATTACAGCATACACCCACTACACTCCCTGTATTAAAAGAAGTATTTATTGCAGCACGGCTATAATCACCCATCAATAATCCGCCTTTGTTTCCTGCATACATTTGCTCGCTATTTGATGCAGTTATATATGCTATATTTCCACCGGTATTTTTCACATTACTATTACTGGTACCTGCACCCAGGTTACACCATTCGCCCAATACACTATCTCCTAAATAACCATCGTGCGCTTTGTTACTATTGCCAAAAATTACACTGTTTTTTATTTCTCCACCTACAACACAATTTGGACCTATACTTGTAGCTCCATAAATTTTGCTACCCATTTTTACTACACTGTTTTCCCCCAAACTAAATGGCCCTCTTATCATACTACCTTCCATTATTGTTGCATTTTTACCAATATATATGGGCCCGGTAGCAGCATTTAGTATGCAATGCTCTATGCTTGTTCCTGCTTCTATAAAAATATTTTGTGGTGCTATGGTTTTGTTAGTATCACTTATTTTTTCTGAAATCTTATTTTGCGTAAGCAATGAAAAATCATGCTGTAGCGCAAATTCATTTAGCTGAAATATTTGCCAGGGATGATTGATGATTTTTATTTCTGGAGTTTCGTTTATCGTAGCTTTATTATTTGCAGCCTCAATAATACCTTCAAAATTTTGTAGTGTAGGAATTATGTTTGCGGCTATTGAAATACTTCCGTCGGCAGGTTGAATTGTTACTTTTTTACCCGAAAGCAATTCCCATTTTTCTTTAATAGTAAGTATGCCTACCCTTATGTTTGCCGTATGCCTTGTATGCGTAAAAGGAAAAAGTTGTTTTCTGAAATTTTTATCGGTAAGAATAATCATCGTTTAAAAATACAGAATCATTATGAGTATAAATAAAAATCCCCCTAAAAAACCAGGGGGGATTATATATAAATATTTTTTGTAAAATTATTCAGCGGTTTCCTCAGCAGGTGCAGCGGCAGTAACAGCAGATTTTTTACCAAAACGTTTGTTGAATTTATCAATACGACCTGCAGTATCTACCAATACATTTTTACCTGTGTAAAAAGGATGAGATGTATTTGATATCTCCAATTTAATTACCGGATACTCTTTACCATCTTCTTCAAAAACTATGGTTTCGTTTGTATTAGCAGTTGATTTGCTTAAAAAAGTGGTGTTGTTACTCATATCTTTAAAAACAACTAACCTGTATCCTTTTGGATGAATATCTTTTCTCATTTTTTTATTTTTTAGCGTACGGGTTTTGCCGTACTTATTTTTTTAAAATGCAAAAGTAAGGTTTTTTATTATTTGCCAATAAATTTTTTTGATAATGTGCAGTTGAGTTAAGCAGGGTAAAATAACTCGTAATCAGCAATTAATTTTAAATGTTTTATATCTTTTTCTAACTCTTCATATTTACAAACTGAAATGCCAAACCTATATTCCACTCTTTACTGGCTTGTATAACATCTTGCAAATCATCAATTTTTTTTGCGGTTACTCGTATAATATCATCCATAATCGCAGCCTGCACTTTTAGCCCGCTGTCTTTGATAAGCTTCACTATTTTTTTTGCATCTTCTTGTTTTATACCGTTTCTTACCTGTACTTCCTGCTTTGTAATTTTACCACTGGGAAAAGGCTCTTTGCTAAAATCGTAAATTTCTGCAGCCAATCCCTGTTTCATGCTTTTGCTTATTAAAACATCAGTAATCTGACCTATTTTCATTTCACTATCTGCTTCCAGCATGAGTTTAAAATCTTTTTTGTTCAGGTCTATCACTACATGCGATCCTTTAAAATCAAACCGATTGGTGACTTCTTTTTTTACAATATTTATAGCATTGTCTAAAGTCTGAAGATCTACTTTACTGGATATATCAAATGAAGGCATATTATTTATTTTTTGCAAAGATAGATATCAATAATGAGTTATGGCAGTTGGTAAAAAAAGGATTATTTTTTTGCTAAGAATTTAGCATATATAATAGTGCCTACACCTGCAAGTATCAGCATAACTGCTATTACCTCTGCTTGTGTACTATTCATTCCAAAAATCTTATACGTTTTATTAACCCGTATAAGCTCTATACAAAAACGTTCCATCCCATTAAGTATAAGATAGATACCAAACATTACCAGAGGAGTTTTTATTTTCCTTCTTATACTCCATAAAAATAAAAATAAAATACTACATAGGATGGTTTCGTAAAATGGTGTGGGAAAAACCGGTTGTGGTAAAACCCTGTGATGCTCTTCTTTTTCACCGGGAATATTAATACCATCATTATTTACATTTTGCGGGTAACAGTATGCGAATAACCATTTAGGTAAAAATGATGGACCTTTAATAAATTTATGCGGTACATCCTGTAAAGATGCTGATGTACGATCTGTAACAGCGTCATACCCATCCCTGCGGGTAGAATCTTTTATTTGCCCGCTTAGAAAATAAGTGGAATTATCTTGTAAATTTTTTTCAAAATCACCGGGTGCAGCTACTGTTACCTTGCCCTGTTCATCGCTGGTATAAGCACTATTGTAAATACCCCAGTCCCCATCTCCAGCTACCTGGCATCCTATTCTTCCTACTGCATAAGCAATCATAAGGCATGGGGCAGCTGCATCTACTAGGTGTGGAATTTTAATTCCTTTTTTATAGGCATACCAGCATACCGCTACGGCAGCCAATATAAGACCACCATAAAAAGTAAGCCCACTTACAGAAAATAATTTACCGATAGGGTCTTTTACAAATTCATCCCAGTGTTCAAAATTATCAAACAGTTTAGCTCCTAAAATACCAAAAACCAAAGCTATAATTACGATATCACCTACCCTGTCGTGCGGCCATATTCGTATGGTTCTCCGCTCCGGCACTTTTAACTTTTGCTTGTTTTTTTCATAAAATTTTATTCCTGCCAGTACGCCTGCAATGAGTATTCCTCCTAAGATATTTCCATCTTTACTAAAAATATATTCCTGTGTACTCATAGTTTCCGGCCTGCTAAAGAGCAAACCAAATAACTTATATCCAAATACAAAACCTATCAAAGCATTAAAAAAAAGTTCGGTTACAGATGCAGTTTTACCCACCACAATTGTTTCTTCTCTTGGTAACAATAGTCCTTGTTTTTCTCTTCTTTTAAGTTCTGCATATAATACCAAAGCCGCAGCCACAAAGGCAAGCGCCACCATTAAACCAAAAGTATTTAAAATTTTTAGCGCATTCCACTGTACACCAAACCAGTCTTTAAAAACATAATATAAATTGGGATACATGGGTTGTATTTATTTTTGAAAAACTGTAATATAATAAAAGTCATTCGTCCAATAAGAAGTTTACATCACTAAAAATCTCATTAAATGAATGACTTTACAATAAAAGAAAATAAATTAATTACAAAAGGTATTAAATGCACCTGTAAGATTATCGGCAATCATTTGAGCACTTCTGCCTTCTATCATGTGGCGCTCTATCATGTGTACCAGTTGCCCGTCTTTAAACAAAGCAATAGCGGGTGATGATGGAGGATAAGGCATTAGATGCTGGCGAACAGCGTTCACCGCTTCTACATCAAACCCCGCAAAACTGGTCATTATGTGATCTGGTTTATTGGTAGCGTTATGTACCGCCATTAATACACCAGGTCTTGCTGTACCTGCACTGCAACCACATACTGAGTTTATTACTACTAATGTTGTTCCTTTTTCTTTTAAGGTATTTTCTACATCACTAGCCGTAAGCATTTCTTTAAAACCATTTTCGGTTAATTCTTCCTTCATAGGAATTACTATCTCTTCGGGATACATATTTTTATATTTAGAGTGCAAAACTACATCCTTCTGTCGGATTAATGATATGAAAAATTTGCAGAAAATAATTAATGGAACGCCACTATGTCTTGTTTATTTACATCAAATTGCCATAGTGGCACATAAAATCAATTGGTTCATTATTTGAAATATTTGTTACGTCAAAAAAAATTAAAAACCCAAACAAAAATATATACAATGTCATACGTAAAAGTAAACAACAACTACAGGTCTTTTGATGGTTTAATGAAAGAACTTTTTAATGAGTTTCCATCAGCAGTAAGTAAAGCGGTAAGAGAAGATGTACTTCATTACCCACCGTTAAATATTATTGATAAAGCATTTTCTTATGGTATAGAATTAAATGTACCAGGTTATGAAAAATCTGATTTTAATGTGAAGCTGGAAAATAATTTACTTACCATAAGTACTGAGAAAAAAGAAATAACTGCTGCGGAAAATGAAAAATCAGTGAGAAAAGAATTTGCATTAAGAAGTTTTAAAAGAAGTTTTACCATTGATGAAAAAATTGAAACAGAAAATATTTCTGCAAAATATGAAAATGGAATATTGAAACTGGAACTTCCTAAAAAAGAAAATCTGAATGCTGCCGCAAAGGATATAAACATTCAGTAAAATTAGAATAGTGAATTGGTTGTTAGAAAGTGTAACTCTCTGGTAAAAAATCAGGGAGTTTTTTATTTTTTAAAAATGAGTGCATTAGTTCCGCCGAAAAACAGTACGCAAAAAAACTACTATAATTACTATAGATTTGCTTATGAAACGCTTTATCATACTCCCGTTTTTTATTGCTTCTTTTTTCTTTGTAAAGTCTCAAATAAGTACAGTTAACACAACTGCCGAAAAAATTAAAAATTTTATAAACAGCAAACATGCAGATAGTATTTATGCACTTGCTGCCCCGGTATTTTCCAAGGCTATTTCCAAAGAAGGTTGGAAGAAAATGGCAGAGGAAAATATTTTTATAATGGCTCCCATTACTGTTGTTACAACTACAAGTAAAAATAATTATACAGCAAAATATATTCTCCAAACAGCGGTAGGCAAGGTTTCTATGCTTTTGATTACAGATAAAAACGGGCTGATTGAAGGATTACAATTTCCTCCATACACCGAAAACACCGAGATTAAAATACCTGCAACCCCGCAGGAAATACTTAATGAAAGTACCGCTGCAATTTTTGAAAATTTTTATAGCAGCGAGCAGGCTGATAGTCTGGCTGCATTAATGGATGATAACTTTTATACAACTACCGGCATGACTATAGCAAAGTACAAAAATGTATTAGTGAGCCAGCTTTTTCAATACGGACCAATTGTAGAAAGAAGTTTTATAAAGTCTTCCAGCAACATCAGCAAATACAAATGCATACTGGCAAAAGGATTAACCCTGCAGTTATTTATACAGGCAAATGAAAAACAAAAAATTATTACATGGGGCATGCAACCTTTTAAAGATGATGCCGCCCCTAAAAAAGCCAGTTTTGAAAGTGATAATAAAAAACTTTCTATATTAGATACAGCGGTAGATGCTATAATGAAACCTTATATGCTAAATCTTAAAGTGGTGGGCGCATGTGTGGGTGTGTATTACAAAGGGCAGTCAATATTTTATCATTATGGAGAAATAAAGAGAGATAGTAAAATATTACCGGATAATAATACACTGTTTGAGATAGGTTCAATATCTAAAACTTTTACTTCAATACTTCTGGCAGATGCTATTATAAGAGAAAAAATAAAACTGGATGATCCCATAACAAAATATTTACCGGATTCTGTAATTTCAAACAAAGCGCTGGAAGGTATTACCATAAAACAACTAAGCAACCATACCAGCGGCCTCCCTAGGTTGCCAGATAATTTTGGTATAAATAATACCAACGCTAAAGATCCTTATAAAGATTATGATGTTAAGCTTATGATGAGCGCACTTAAAACTATACTACCCTCATCTGCACCTGGAACAAAATATGCTTACAGTAATTTTGCTCCTGCGTTGCTTTGTACCATTTTAGAAAAGATAAACAAACAAAGTTTTGAAGAAATGCTGCAAACACGTATTGCAAAAACTATGGGTTTAAAAAATACACATACTTTTCTTTTACCAACAAATAATATTATGGCTGCTACCACTTATGATGAGGAGGGAAAGGAAACAAACCGCTGGAACTTTAAGGCTTTTGCCGGCGCAGGTTCTATTATGAGTAATGTGAAGGATATGCTGCAATACGGTATTCAAAATTTGAAAATGCAGAACAATAAACTTACAGCAGCACTTAAACTTGCGCACAAAATTACATTCGATGAAGACCCAAATACAGTTGCACTTGGCTGGCATTATTACACTGCAAATACAAGCAAATTCAAAGTGCTACAACACAGTGGCGGTACGTATGGCAGCCTGTCTCACCTGGCCATTTTAAAAGAAAAAGAACTAGTGGTAGTGATACTTACAAATAATAGTGCAGGTGGCGATGCTGCGGGGGTAAATCTTTTACAAAAACTGGATGCCGTACTGAAATAATCTATTTTTATTTTTAAAAAAAAGGTTTATTACCTGGTATTGCTGCAATCAATTCTTTAGTATAATCTTGTTTTGGGTTAAAAAAAATATCATCAGCAATGCCTTCTTCAATAATTTTACCTTTATTCATTACCATTATTCTATCGCTTATATAATGTACCACTGCAAGATCATGAGAAATAAAAATGGCAGTGAACTGGTAAGTATTTTTTAAATGGTTGATGAGGTTTAACACTTGTGCCTGCACGCTTACATCCAGTGCCGATACGCTTTCATCAAAAATTAAAAATGAAGGATTAAGTGCTAAAGCCCTGGCAATACAAATACGCTGGCGCTGGCCCCCGCTAAAATGATGCGGGTAACGGTGCAGCGCCTCAGCATTTATACTTACTTCTTTTAATAGTTGTACAGCTTTTTCCCTGCGATTATTTTTTGATAATGCCGGCTCATGAACCTGCAAAGGTTCCATAATTGCATCGCCAATGTTCATGCGGGGATTTAGAGAGCCATAAGGATCCTGAAACACAATCTGCATATCTTTTCTGAGCAACCTTAACGCTGCTGGTGAAAAATCATTGATATTTTTTTCGCCAAAAATAATTTTACCGGAGGTTGGCTTTATGAGGTGAAGTATAGCCCTGCCCAATGTAGTTTTACCACAGCCACTTTCTCCCACAAGCCCTACAGTTTCGTTTTGTTTTATATTAAAACTTACAGTATCTACTGCTTTAAAATGACCAGTTATTTTACCAAAAATATTTTTTGAGGAAGGATAATATACGCAAAGATTTTCCACAGATAAAACACTATTGCCTGCTTTCAATATATTTTTATTTTCCTGCAAAATTATTTTTTCATACTCTCCTTCCATTATTTCACTTACCACAGGTAATTTTTTTCCTTTGCTCAATGGATTGGGCTTACAAGCCAACAATGCTTTTGTGTAATTATGTTGCGGGTATTTTAAAACTGTTGCGGCATTTCCTTTCTCTACTATATCCCCTTTGTACATTACTATTATTTCATCAGCTACATCTGCAACCAACTGCAGATCATGAGTTATTAATAAAATAGCCATCCCAGTATCTTGCTGTAATTTTTTTAACAGGAGTAAAATATTTTTTTGCACTCTTACATCCAATGCAGTGGTAGGCTCATCAGCAATAAGCAGTACAGGATTGCAGCTTATGGCCATAGCTATCATCACCCGCTGTTTTTGGCCGCCACTTATCTCGTGAGGATACCGGTCTATCATCTTTGCCGGAAAAGGTAATTCTACCTGCGTAAACAATGCTATGGTTTCTTCTTTAGCCTTTTTTTTGGATAATTTTTTATGGAGCATCAACGCTTCAATCACCTGCGCCCCACAGGTATGTACAGGGTTTAAAGAGGTCATTGGCTCCTGAAATATCATAGCAATACTTTTGCCCCTCATCTTTCTCCTTTCTTCGGCTTTTAAAGAAAGAATATCTACAACAGCGGTATTATTTTCACTGTACAATATGCGGCCATGTACCGTTGCATTTTTTGCAAGCAATTGCATAAAAGATAAAGCGGTTACAGATTTTCCTGAACCGCTTTCGCCAATGATGGCAGTAATTTTTGAAGCTGCAAGATCAAAAGAAATTTTATTTACAGCAGCTATTTTTTTACCGTGCTGTTCAAAAAAAATATCCAGTTCTTTTATTTGTAAAAGTGGCAGCATTTACATCATTTAAAATTTTAAATGCTTTACGGTTACACCCTGGTTTATGAGTTGTTTTAAAGAATCTATACCTATTGTGAGGTGCAGGTTTACAAAATTTTCTGTAACACTTTTATCACTCGCTTCTGTTTTTACACCCTCCGGTACCATAGGGCTGTCGCTTACCAAAAGTAAAGCACCTGTAGGAATTTTATTAAAAAAACCAACAGTAAAGATGGTTGCAGTTTCCATATCTATTGCGTAAGCACGTACCTTTTTCAAGTAATCTTTAAAAACTTCATCATGCTCCCACACCCGTCTGTTAGTGGTATAGCACACGCCCGTCCAGTAATCCTGCTCATGATCTCTTATGGTGGTGGAAATTGCTTTTTGCAAAGCAAAAGCAGGTAACGCCGGCACTTCTGCAGGTAGGTAATCATTACTGGTACCTTCGCCTCTTATGGCTGCTATAGGCAATATTAAATCTCCGATTTTATTTCGTTTTTTAAGGCCGCCGCACTTACCTAAAAACAATACTGCTTTTGGTTGTATAGATGTGAGCAAATCCATAATGGTAGCAGCACCCGGGCTCCCCATACCAAAATTTATAATAGTAATATTATTTGACGTTGCGCATTGCATTGGCCTATCCAGCCCTACTATTTTTACATTGTTCCACTGGGCAAACATGGTTACATAATTACTAAAATTGGTAAGGAGTATATATTCTCCAAAATCCTGTAAAGCCTGACCTGTGTACCTCGGCAACCAATTGTTTACTATTTCATCTTTTGATTTCATATTTTTTTATTCGGTTAAAAATACGAAAATAATTTTTAGAATAATACTTAAAGTACATGTAGCAATAAGCAGTTAAAAAAAATAGCTCTTCCTGCATTAAAATATTACTTTCGTTTAAGTAATGATACAACTCTTATACCCTTCGCAAAAGCCATCTATAAAAACGGCAAAGAGAAAAGAATTTATTTTTTGTGTAATACGCAAACGATGGTTTGTTATTACACCGGAAGAATGGGTAAGACAAAATTTTTTATTATATCTTATTCACGTTTTAAAATATTCCGCAGCACTTATAAGTGTGGAAAAGCAATTGCAAATAGGTGAAGTAAAAAAACGCTTTGATATTGTAATCTATAAGAACGATAAACCATTCATGCTTATAGAATGTAAAGAAATGAATGTTCCATTATCTGAGCTAACAATTGTGCAGGTGCTTAACTATAACACAAAGGTACAGGCAGAAATAATGGTTGTAACCAACGGAAATTATTGCGCTGCATATAAAAAAACAGCGGGCAACTTCCTGGAAATAATGGAACTTCCCGCTGCATAATATTTTATATTATTGTGCCACCCTAAAATTATTTGCGCTGGCAAAAGTTATTTGTGCATTTTTTATGTCTTGTATTACTGTACTCTTTTTGGCAACAAGTTCCTGCATTTTACTTAATTCCTCATTTCGTCCTTCCTCTGTTTTTGCACCGCCATAATTTTTATAAGAAGTATACATATCTTTTAAAAACTGAAAATATTTTATACCTGCAGTTTTAAATTCTTCTCCTCCTTTTGCATCAGGAGCGTTTTCTTTTTTTATTTTATTTAGCTGTTCATCTACCAATCCTTCCATTTTTTCTCCTGCTACTGCTACGCTATCAAACTGGCGTGCCACAATATACCTGGCTACATTAGTTTCCGTACTGGTAATATTGGGTATTAATAATTTCTCTTTTGCTGCAAAGTCCTGGTTGTATTTAAACGCAGCATTTGAACTGCAGGAAGATAATACTGCAAGTATCATTGCAGTAAATAATAATTGTTTAAGCATAAAAGTTTTTTAAAAGTTAAAAAAAACTATCTGCTACAATCATGCCCATTTTACACAAGCGGGTTTTACATCCAGTTATATTTTTATTGTTCTAAAGGTGAGGTTTATCCTTGGCATATTTACTTTAGTGGTTTTGGGTAAATTGTGCAGCCAATATGTTTGTGTTTCTCCTTCCATGGCTAGGAGACTTCCGTTTTCCAGCAAAAGAGAAATGTTTTCTTTAGTAGTTTTATGCTTAAACAAAAACCTGCGGCTGGCACCAAAACTAAGAGAGGCAATAGACCCATTTTTAACCAGTGTTTTTTCATCATCACTGTGCCAGCCCATACCTTCATTACCATTATGATATAAATTGAGCAGGCAGGAATTGTAAGCAGCCTTTGTTTTTTCTTCCGTAATACTTTTTATTTGCTGTAATGTTTCTGTAAAAGGCAACGCTATCCGCTCTATACCGGAGTAGGTATAAGATAAATTATCATCCCCATACCATGCCATTTTTCTTTTAGTGATAATGCGTTTCCCATAAATAATTACTTCGTCATTTTTCCATACTATATCTTCTAATAAACTATTGTAAAAAAGAGCAGTTTGCTCTCCGCTAAAAATCTGGCCATGGTAGAAAACTGCGCCATCTCCCGGTAAAATATTTGGCAGTAATTTATCATTAAATAAAGGCATAAAATAAATTTTATGAAATGAATCTGCAAAAATAATGTTTACAAATAGAAGAACCCTTAAGAGAAGCAGTTTAATTTTCTTTTTTGTAATGACAAAAAATTATGCTGGAAATATATATTTTTATGGGGAGAAAAAATCTATTTATAGTTAATGTAAGTTGTATTTCTAATTTTTAAGAATAAAAAATTATTAAAAATATTAAGCTATAAATAACATTGGATTTTATTCCTGCAACTGCAGCCTCCTTTTATAAAAGCTGTATTATTTTACCTTTATCGTTTGAGTAAGAAGATTTTTATTTTCAAAAATAATATTAATGTGATAGATACCCGCTTGTATGTTTTTTATTTGTATATTTTTAGTTTCATTGTCTGTGCTTATAGGTAATTTTAAACTTTGCTGTAGTTTACCTTTGATATCTATAAGCCTTATGATATAAAGCCCTTTTTTATCATTTACAAAATAAATATTTATGCCTTTATTATCTTCGGGGCTAGCTAAATAAGCGGGAAATGTTTTATCCCTTAAAAGAGTATGATTATCGGAAACAAAAGTTCTTAAAGGCAATGGGGCAAACGTTGTTTTAGCGACTGCAATAGCATCTAAAGTAAAAAAAATAAAAATACAATAAATCAACATTTTATTATTAAAAGAAAAAATACTTATTGTCATTATTACACTTTGTTTTTGTTTGCAAATATGCTAATAAACAGAAATAGTATTAACACCGCATACTTCTCGTAAAAAAACGATAAATAGGGTTGGTTTATTGTTTATGTTAAAAATATTACTTTTTCATTTTAACATTGGCCTTCTTAGCTTTATTAATCACTATTACTCTCTTAATATTCAATGATGACTTACATAGAATAATCGGGAGAAAATTAATAAAGCATTTATATAATCCAAGTACAATTGATAATTAAAAGTTTATTTGTGGTACGATATCAATATTTTTTATAAAAAAAACGGGCCCTTTCTGGCACCCGTTGTTATCATATTCTACCTAAAACTAAAACTTATTTTATAATAAATGATATCATTTTTATTGTACCATTTGTATCCTTTACTTTTAGCTGATAGCTGCCTGCAACAATAGTTGCACCAAGTGGTATAGCTTTTAAGTCGTTTGTACTGTTTATATTCAAAACCTGAGATTGCAGCAGCCGTCCATCTTTGTTTATTACCTGCAGGTTATACACACCCTCAGCCATATTTTTAAACTGTATATTAATTATTTTGCCTGTAACAGGGTTAGGATAAATACTTATTGCCGGCGTCATATACAAAGCACTTATTTTTGTCACATTGCTATACACTACATTCCCAGTATCATTGCTACTGCGTATTCTATAATAATTATCAGCAGTTGTAGCTTCAATATCTGTATGAATGTAAGATGCGCTTCCACCATTATTATTTTCTGGTGTTTTGCTTGCAATGGCTGTAAAGTGTATACCATCATTACTATGCTCTATGGTATAATCCTGTAATATTTTTTCGTAATTGGTATAAAATTTTATCGTAGCTGTTTTATCAGCATTACGCTCTGCATTTATTCCTGTAAATATAAAGGGTTTGCTTGCCGGTGCTGCGGCCTGGTTAAATACAATCATAAACCTGCCTGGCGCATAAGCTCCGGCTATGTTTACTACATCAAACTGTATTTTATTTACCGTTTTTATATCTAGTGTTGTAGTTGTATTGGTATAACTATCTAGAAGGTATGCTGTGCGGCCATCTGCATCCATATTATTCATACTAAGATCCCACTGGTATTTAGCTACCCGTAAGCCGGTAAGATTAAGAAAAATAGTATCAGCAGCGGTTACTGTTTTTCTGCGTTCTATTGCAAGCAATGCAGTATTTCTTTTTATACTTACATTCTCACTTGTATTGGCAAGTTTTGGTGCATCTTCATAATCTACCTCGTTGTTATAATCTTTATTAAATGCTACCATTGTTCCATCTACCAAAGTAGTATTGTTTCCATTTACAAGGCTAAGCAGGTTATAAGAAACTTCGGTGCTTTTTGGTATATAATCAGCTGCTGTACTATCTGCCACGGCTGTTCTGCTAAAGATATTCGAACCCTTTGCTTTAGCAGTTTCTATAAAAGTTAAATTTGCCGCAGCTCCATTGGATTTTACAAATAACCCCTGACCCGATTCTATAGAATTTACAATTGAACCAGCTGCTCCATAACTGCCACCACCAGGCATTATCGTATAATCTGTACCTCCAAATGATAACATTTGGTAAGCACCTAATCCAAAGCTACCCGTTAACTTAGTATCCCAAATATAAAAAGTAGAAATAAGATTTGATTTTGTAATAGTACGCAGGTCTACTGCACTTGCATAAGGATTACCAATCATTTCCCATTTATTGGGTTGCACAGCAAAGGATACATTACCTGTTTTTAATAAACCTGTTGTACGCAATATAGTTGTAGAGGTAAGTGCATTTGCGGGAAGACAAGTTCTATCCCCTCTTACAAAATTATAGTAAGCACCTTTTGTTTTAAGATCAAAAGACTGGGTATTGGGTATGCCTATATATTTATCTGTGGCATAGTCATAATATTTTAAAGAAGGCCCGCTTATAGATCTGGAATCAAAATCATACCCGGCACTTATTGCCGTAGGTTTTTCATCTGTTACTATGGTACCGTAACCTGCTTTTATATTTCCGTTTTTGGTAAGATTATTCTCCATCAAGCTTTGCATAGCCGTTTGAGCAGAACTTGTGTTCATTGCCATAAGTCTCCATTTGCGTAAAACAGGTACATATCTTTCTACTGTTACTTTTCCTGTAATCGAATTGCCGGTAATATTGCCAAATCTCGCAGTTGCAGTATCTCTGCTTAATAAAGTAAGATTATCATTTGTATTTATAAAAGAGCCTGATACCCCGCCATACAGCAATGCAGAAGATATAAGCATGGTATCTGATACTGTTGGCGTTGCTATAGTAACGCCTGTGCCGCTGCTGTTTATTAAGGTAGATATAGTGGTACTCGTAAACCATTTTGCTGCAATGGTACTGTTGGCAGTTGTGCCTATTTCGAGGATACCCAGTTTTGCATTCATAAAACCTCCTGTACTGTTTATAGTACCTGCAGTTCCTATTTTAATTTTATTATTTATTCCGATATTAAAAGTGCCTGCCTGCAATAAATGATTTCCATTTACCAACTGGCTGTTTGCTATTGTAACAGTACCAGATGCTGCTGTATTATTTATGGTAAGATCATTACAGGTCACTGGCAAGCCTGTGCCTGTAATCTGGTTTACGATTCCGTTATACAAATAATTACTGGTTGTTGTAAAAGTTCTTGTGCCACTCATTTTTATACTTCCTGTAGCAACTGCACCTGCTGTGATACCCTGCGGATGACCTGTACCCAAATAACTGCCTGTATTTAAACTGAAGTTACCTGCACCGCTTATTTCATTTGCATTACAGTAAAGACCGCCAGTATTGGCTACATCAAAATTACCGGCATTACTCATAAAACAGTTGGTGCTACCTGTAGTACCCAGTGTTAAATCTGCCAAAGGCAAAATGTTTGTGGTTGCATTAACTGTAACTACACCGGTGGTTATTTTTTGAGCTCTGCCAGAGCCAGAACCATTTGTAATTACAAGTTTGCCATAGTTTACACCATTGTATACCGTTTGAAAAATAGCGTTGCTACCATTATAATCAACTGTACTGGATGGGTCAAAATTATAAGAAGTAAATGAACCAGGAAAATTGCTGCCGCTTACACCAAATTGAATAGATGTGTAGGGGTCAACAATACTTTTATCTCCTCCTAATAACATTTTAGAACCGGGTAACATGGTTAAATAATTTTTACCACCCAGCGCATTTATAGAATGATTACCTGGTAAAACAAGCGTACTATTTGTATTTATTAAAATGCCACCTCTGTCTGCCGATTCAAAATAAGCATCTAAACTTGGACCATTAAATACTACAGTAGGAGTATTTACTTGCCCTATCTGCATTTTTTCAAAAAGTACAGCCTGTAAGGTATCTCCAGTTCCTGTAGGAATATTATTGGTAATATTTTGTGTGCCGGGTTTGTCAAAAATGAAGAGCGTATGTTCATCTGTAATATAAGATCGTTTATTAAATGTGAGGTCTCCTTTTAGAATAAATGTTTCATCAACATCACTTCCATTAGAACCCATTGATGAATATCCTTCAGTAGCTCCGGGTAAGGGATTTCCCAATATTACATTACCATTAATTGTTGATCTAATTTGAGAACCAAATACACACCTGCTCCAGATGTTACCGCCTGTACAACTAATGTTTAGATCGCCAGCAATATAAACTTTGGTATACCCATTAAGTGAAAAATATCGTTGATCATTTGCTAATATGCCCGGAGAAGTATTTTTTATGGTTAAACTTTTTACGGATACGTCTACATCAAGTTTAACTGATATTGCTTCAATAGTATTATTGGAGGCTCTGTTTAAAATTAAAACGGCATCTTCGCAAGGTGTAGGTACATGACCTAAACTCCAGGCAAGTGCAGTCCAGTTTACAGTTCCATTACCCGTATAAGTTACAGCGTTTACAGCACCCGCACCGCACGCAATAGTGGTAACAGATGCTGGTGAACCAAAACCTAAACCCAATGCTCCCTCACTTACTGAAAATACTTTAAAGTTGTAAGTAGTACCTGCATTTAAACCAGAAATAGTTGTACTTGTGGCATTTGCCGCTGTTTGGGTTGCAAAATAATAGTTTGCTCCACCATCATCAGACATGTACACCACAAAACCCTGTTCTCCGGTTACAAAATCTAACCAATTTAAAGTAGTACTATTTATTGTGGTAGCGCTAAAAAATAAACCGGTAGGCCCTGCTAATAGTGGTGGTGTAAAAGTAATTTGTCTTCCAATATTATCTAAACTGGCAACAGATCCTGTAGCATTATATTGTACAGAAGAAGCTGGAGTATTTGTATTTGTAATAAAAGAAGTAGTATGATCAACTGACATTGTTTTTGTATTCGCATTTGTAGATGAAAATCCTATAAATACAGTTTTGTTAGCACCACTACCCCCAGTGCCGCCAATTTTTAATGGGCCATAAATAAACTGAATTATACCTGTAGTTTCGTAAAGAACAACCTGAAAAGTTCCATCAGCACTTCCTGAGCTGTAGTTAAGTTTCATGTCTGTGAACTCAACTGTTAACTTTCTATTAGGAGTTGTGCCTGTTGTTAAAAAACTTATTTTACCTGTAGCAGCAGTTTGATGTGTTCCAAAAAATGGGGCAATAATTGGTTGATTTGCATAAGGAAAACCACTTCCATAACTACTACCAGAAATTCCAGAGCCTGCCAACCCAAGTTTTATTGCACCATTTGTACTTGCAGAAAAACTATAATAACGAACACCAATAAACCAGAAATCAAAACCAATTTCTACTACTTCTGATGCAGTTGTATTTAAGTTTGGTCCAATAATTTGCCTGGCTCCCGCCATTGGATTTAAACTGGTACCTGTGCTGGTTGTACGAGTATAATTTGCAGTAGTTTGCGCAGATAGTAAACTAGTAAACGAAGAAATGATAAGAGCAATTAAAAATAAACGTTTTCTCATTACGATTTTTTTGTGTTGTATAACAATTCATAACTTTTTAACCGTAAGAATAGATAAGAGGTGTAAGTGGCTACGCATGCAGTATTATTGCACATATTAGTTTTGGTTTTAAACAGTTAAACAGTATTGGATATAATTGCCATTGGTTAGGGCCTGTAACAATTATTGGATAAATAATAACGGACGATATTTGGTGTTATTGTATGATGGAAAAAATAAAATTAAAAAACGTAAAATAACAAGAATCTATAAGTAAAGTAAGTTTTTTAGCTGTAATTTTTACTCAC
>JANXXM010000182.1 GCA_025350645.1 Ferruginibacter sp. | reverse complement strand
TATAATAATCTTGAAGAAGTAAGTCAGTTTTTTAAAAGAGTAGTCAATAGCTTAACCACCAGAGATGTTATCTCCATATGCAGTTTTCAATATGTTTTTCAAGGTATAAATTGGTCTCATTAAATTGTCACTATCGTATTACAGCAAGTATAGGAATAGAATTATATTATGTGCAGGTAAAATGGCGTAATGGTATTTTGATAATTGATGAACCTGTCTGCAAATGGAAAAGATAAAGAACTTGATCCTTACACTACGCTGCTGGCTTCACTTGCAGGCTGTACGCTCTCAACGTTGCGAATGTATATTGATAGAAAAGGCTGGAATATACCAACGATAAATATTGCACTTAATATGGAACAACAGCAGGAACCTTTTATTACTGTTATTAAAAGAATTATAAGTTTTTCTGCTGAAGTAAATAATGAACAAAAAGAAAACTACTGCTAATAGCAAAAAATACCCTTTATCAAAAATTTTAGAATATAAAAAAAATGATAGAGTAGCGTAGCTTTGGCGCAGGCATTTGCTACAAAAATAAACGCTTTAATGCTGGCGCAGATGTGCTTGTCGCAAAAAGCACATTTTATGATGCCTCTATTGGTGTAAACTATGTACCATTTAATGATGCTTTACTGGCGGCAGGTTTTACTTTTAAACAAAAAAGTTTTTCTGTTTCTGCACAATTAAAACATTTTAAAATTACTTTAATAAATGATAATGCTCTCTTAATAAACAACACTAAAAAATTCAGCTCTCCAATTTTAATAAGAAAATTTATACCGGGTTTGTATTTAATTTTTAAAATAGCATAGCCTTAAAATAAATTATCTGGGATAGTAAAACATATTAAACGTTCACATCAGCTGGGGTTTCCAGCTTATGCCACCAAGTTTTTTTCTGCAATGCTTTGTTGTTGTGTAAATGTATAATATATCTTCCTACATCTTCGGCAGATATCCATTGCCCTTTCATTTTTTTTGATTTCCTGGTTTTAATATCCATAAAAGATGCTACGGCCTGCACTACAATATTTTTACTTTTTAATTCTTCGTGAAGTACTGCTGTAATCATTTTTTGTCCGGCATTCATCACACAGATAGATCCTGCGCCCGGCATGGGTTTTTCTGCTGCTATTCCATTTATCATATAATATGCACCGGCACCCTGTTGCTCAAAAACATTGATAATAGCTTTTGCAAAATAAAAATGAGAAGACAAGCTATTGCTGATAGCAGTTTTCCAGTCTGCAAGGGGAAGCTGAGCAAGCTGTGGGCCCATGTACCATGCTCCTAAACCTGCTAAAGCAAAATCAATTTTACCCAATGCTGATAATGTTTTACTAAGCGTTGTTATTTGTTTTTCTGTTTTATATTTATTTATGATAAAATGAATATTGCTGGTATCAACTTTATTTTTTTCTAGTATTTTTTTTAGCTCCCGTTGTTTTTCTTTATTTCGTATAACTGCTACCAGCGTGTGTCCCAGCATTGCATAATAAGAAAGTATTCCTTCGCCTACTGCACCAGATGCACCCCCAATTACTATAGTTAATTTATTTTTCATGGTATATTTTTTTTGGAATTATTAAAAAATGTAGAAATAAAAATGAACATGAAGAAAGTTTAGTAATGAAATAAACATTAAGATCATTAAGAGATTAAAATAATTAAGACTTTAGTTAATTAAGGAATAAAACCTAGTCTTCTTTATTTAATGATTTTACAATTACATACTCTTAATCCTTTTAATTTCTTAGCAATCTTAATAATAAAATCTAAATGCCTTATTTTCTTGATGGCTAAATCAAACTATAATATTATCTTAATCCTAAAAACATGCCAACAAAAAAGAAATTACACAACTGTATTACGACTAATAGGCTGCGCCATTCGTGTACACACAGAGCTAATACCAGGCTTGCTTAAACCAGTTAATGAGAAATGTTTAAATCAAAAATTATTTTAAACGGGCCTGATTCAAAATCCCAAACAACAATTCCCATTCACCATACGGGAATAGCTTAAATCCAAATTTAAAATTAGATAATTTTGGTAAATGCCCTCGTTGTATTGGAATTAAAAGCAGTAGAAGTTATTTTACGAAGCTCAATTAATATTGTATAGGCGTTTAATAAAAAAAACACAAGGCCTGTTAATTACTATTTTTTACAAAAAACAGTATGTCTTCTACGAAGCCATTTGTAAATAAATATTTCAGAAATCTTGATGATTAAAATGTTTAAAGAAACTTCTACAATATATTTACTACCCCTTCCACCGCACAAAAGCCTCCATGGCAGCGTATTGTGCAAGGCCAAGCTGGTTATATATATCCGCAGTTTGTTTGTTTCTGTCTTCTGCACGCTGCCAAAATTCTCTGCTGTCGTTACCCTGAAAAACTACGCCGTCTTTTTGTGACTGGTGTTTAAATATTCCAAAACGTTTTTTTAATATCTGGTCTGGGCTCATAGGTACAGCCATTTCTATCTGGTGAATATCCCACTCTGCCCATGCACCGCTGTATAACCACAGCCAGCAGTCTTTAATAAATGTTTCGTTGTGTAGTTTTTTAAAGGCTGCAAAAATTCCATCTAAGCATACCTTGTGTGTACCATGCGGGTCTGCAAGATCTCCCGCTGCAAAAACCTGGTGTGGCTTTATTTGTTCTATTAAAGCGCCAATGATATTAACATCATTTTCACCTATCGGATTTTTTTCCACCATACCTGTTTCATAAAAAGGCAGGTTTAAAAAATGCATATTTTGTGGCGGCACACCTACAAAACGGCCAGTAGCTTTTGCTTCTCCTTTTCTTATTAATCCTTTTACAAAACGCACTTCGGGTATATCTATCTCTCCTGTTTTTTTATGTTCCAAAAATTCTTTTGCCTTATTATATAAATTGCTGGAACCTGTTTTATCAAAATCAAATTTATCATTAAGATCCGATACAAATTCTATAAAGCGAAAAGCCTCATCATCTGCCACGGCAATATTACCGGAAGTTTGATAAGCTATGTGTACATCATGCCCCTGATCTACCAGTCGCTGAAAAGTACCGCCCATGCTTATAATGTCATCATCGGGGTGAGGGCTAAAAATGATAACTCTTTTTTTTTGCGGCAATGCCCGCTCTGGTCTGTTATGATCATCTGCATTTGGCTTGCCACCCGGCCACCCGGTAATGGTATGTTGCAGGTGAGAAAATATACGGATGTTTATATCATAAGCCTGCCCGCTTTGAGCCAGCAGGTCGCTCATGCCATTATCATTATAATCTTTGTTAGTAAGCTGCAGTATGGGTTTATTTAATGTAATAGCCAAATGGGTAACTGCTTTTTTTGTAGTTTGCTCATCCCATATAATAGTATCTAGCAGCCAAGGTGTTTTTATACGGGTAAGTTTTTTTGCAGCAGCCTCATCCAGCACAAACACTGTATTGGCGTGGGTTTGCAGGTACGATGCCGGTATTTCTTCCGTTACAATTCCCTCTACAGCATCTGCTACAATATCTGCTTTTATTTCGCCCCATGCCAGTAAAATAATACGCTTCGCTTCCAGTATTTTGCTTACCCCAAGCGTAATGGCTTTTTTGGGAACATAAGAAAGATTACCGCTAAAATCGCTGATGGCTCCAACCCTTGTAGAATGATCCAGCATCATTAACCTTGTACTGGAGTTCATTAGCGAACCCGGTTCGTTAAACCCAATATGCCCGTTGGAACCAATACCTAATATCTGCAGATCTATACCGCCATAAGCATCTATTTTATTTTCATAAGCTTTGCAATGTGCGGCAATATTTTCTATTTCTACATGGCCGTTGGGTATATTACAGTTTTCTGGTAAAATATCTATGTGGTCAAATAACTGCTCGTTCATAAACCGAAAATAACTCTGCACAGCATTTGGGTGTATAGGATAATATTCATCCAGGTTAAATGTAATAACATGTTTAAAACTTAAGCCTTCTTCTTTATGCAGGCGCACCAGCTCGCTATACACCGTTTTTGGTGTAGAACCCGTAGCCAAACCTAAAACGCAATGTTTATTTTCTGCAGCTTTTTCGTTTATAAATGTGGCTATTTCTTTTGCAACTTTTTTAGATGCTGTTTCGGCATTTTCAAAAATGGCTGTTTTAATTTTTTCGTACGTAAAGTGTTTGGACATAGTTTTAGCTTTTCAGTTTATCTGTAATTTGTATAAAATATTTTAAAATTATATCTGCAAACGGTTGTCCGATTTTTCTTTAGCCAAAAATTATTTTTGAATACTGCAGCAATATGCAGATCGCATAGCTTTTGCAGGGGCAGTACAATAAACTATTTCGGCAATGCCAATTGCTCCCTTAAATAAAAAGTTATTTATTTATTTTTCATTGCCTGTTTTTAAGGATTACACTTTTACATAAATCTTTTTCTTATCCATTATATAGCCAATGAGCCAATAAAAAAAGATCATTATTATGGCAAATAATAAAGAAGCATTTTTTGGATCGTTTGCAAAGCCAAACTTTGTAAGCGGCTTGCACACATGCTCAAAAAACCAGCCCAGCGGCGAAAGGTATATTGGCTTTCCAAATTTATTTACACTACTGTGTATGCGTATAAGCCCCATCAGCCTGGGTATTAAGCCGCTCAGTACAAATATGAATAAAGGGTTTTTTCCAAACACATCGAAAAAACTACTCCACCATCCTTTTGCATTTTTAAATTCTAACAGGTAAATAAACAATACTAAAAATAAAATGGCAAGCCCTGTAGTTACCAGCGTGTAACTACTCGTCCATATTTTTTTATTTACAGGAAAACCATACGCCCATATACAACCAATTGCACACACTACAAACCCTGCTATCAAAAGTATTGTAGCCATGGTATAATTTTTACCATTTTCTCTAATATATTTCCCGACCAGGTAGCCAAAAATAACCTGAGGTATTGCCGCAATGGTACTTGCCAGTCCTTCAGGATCAAAAGCCCTGCCCTCGCCATGGTACATGTGCGCATCGCCTAAAATTTTAAGATCTACAGCATTTCCAAAAAAGCCTGTAATGCTGTAGGGATCGCCTTTTGCGCCTAAAAAATAACACAGTGCCCAATACCCCAGCAATAATATGATACTGATAATGAAGGCCCCCTTTGTTTTAAAAAAATATACGATAAGCGATGCAAAAAAATAGGCCAGTGCTATCCTGCCCAGCACGCCCAATATTCTTATACCGCCAGTAGTTCCGTTATCGTTTATCCACGTCCAGTTTTTAAATACCAGGCTATTATTTTGCCATTTTACAAAGGGAAACCAGCCCATTAAAAACCCAATAATAAAAATTAAAAAAGTACGCTTAAATACTTTTTGCAAAAATACTTTTGTACCTGCAGCCTCCAGTCGGGGCATTACAAAACTCATAGCATTGCCTATAGCAAAAAGAAAAAATGGAAATACCAGGTCTGTAGGTGTAAGCCCATGCCATGGTGCATGATCTAGTGGAGAATAAATGTTTCCCCAATCGCCTGGGTTGTTTACCAATATCATTAATGCTACAGTAGCGCCTCTAAAAACATCCAGCGAATAATATCTTTCTTTCATGGCAATATTTTTTCTGTATTATAATCTGAAAGATATTTTAAATCCCCCAAATGTGGGGGATTTAAAATAGTAGAAATTGGATTTTAAATTGCAGGATCGGGTGGAACGTTTGTAGAATTTAAATTTCTTTCGTTTAATGGGTAAGGATAAAAATTTCTTGTTCTTTCATTACTCAATGTGGGGTTAACTCCAGGCGTTGGACCTGTTCTATTAAATCTTCTGCTATCCTCTAATCTTAAACCTTGTAAATATAATTCTGCACAACGTTGTTTGTAAACTTCCAATAACAAACTTGTATTATCTACTGTGCCTGAATAAGCAGGTAGATTTGCATAAACCAAAAACGGGTCACCAGTTGTTTGAGTTCGTACAGCGTTTATTTGAGTAACAGCATCTGCAAGTGTTCCTATGCCTGTACCTCTTAAAATACACTCTGCTTTTATTAAAAGCATTTCATCGGGTAAATAAACAGGTATTGATTTTGTTGCTGAATTGAAAAAGCCAACAACGTTTTTTAGTATTTCAGGATCTGCAACCGGGGTGGCAGGAGCGGCTGTGTAAAAAGGTATGCGAGCATCACCAGCAGTAAATAAACCAGCAGGCAAACCTAAATTTTCCCTGGCTCTTAAAGATGGAGTTCCTACTCCTACGGAGTTATAAATAGGATTATTACCCGAGGCAGAATAAATAAACGTTGATTGTGAACTTGGCGGAACTAAGCTAGCTGCAGCAAATGCTACTTGATAATTACCTGCCATTAAATTGAGCCTTGCATTGTAAGCATTTATACAATCCAAAAGTTTAAAGTCTGCACCTAATAATCTTGTATTAAAAGTTGCAGATGGCGCCGTAGTTGCAATCGTTGCAGACGCTTCATTTAATAATTGAATGGCTGCTTGTAATGCTGCTATTCTTGGAACATAAGTTACCTTACCTTTTCTATCGCTGCTCGTAGGGCATTGCTCAAAGCCAGTTGAAAG
This sequence comes from Ferruginibacter sp., assembly GCA_025350645.1. Classification (GTDB taxonomy): domain Bacteria; phylum Bacteroidota; class Bacteroidia; order Chitinophagales; family Chitinophagaceae; genus Ferruginibacter. The sequence continues at coordinate 5,050 of JANXXM010000182.1, read as the reverse complement.
TGCTCCTATTGCCATTGCTTTAAACAATTTAGCATGAGCAATAACTCCAGATAAAGTTGCAGCATCAGTACCAAAAACGCCTGGGGCATTTGCAATAATATCTTCGGCAGTACTCATCGTTCTTAAACTTGTAGAAAATAAACCTGACAAATTATTATTATCATTAGGTAGAGAGGATCCGCCTGTTTCTAAATCCAAATTATTGATGAAGAGAACGCCTTTAATTTCTCTGCTTGTGCAGCCAGTAGTTACTACTAAAGCACCAAGATTACTGGTAGAGTAATACTGTTTGAGTGCTACACTTAAACTTAATATCCCCTCTTTTGTATTCAAAATTTCAGTAGAAGAGGCCTGATTAATATTTGGGAATTCTTTTTTGCATCCTATATTTATTATCAACAGAGATAAAATAAATAGAGAACTAAATTTTAATTTTTTCATTTTTATTTATTTTAAATTTATTAGAAGTTTACATTAATGCCAAAATTAAATGACCTTGGTATGGGTACTTCACCGCTATCAAATGCTCTGGTAACATTACTTTGACCTGCAGAATTTGTTTCAGGATCGTAACCGGAATATTTATCGAAACTCAATAGATTTCTACCCGATAAATTGAATCGTACATTTTGAACCCATTTTACTTTGGGTTTCCAGTTATACCCTAAACTAATTTCTCTTAGTTTAATGTAATCTCCTTTTTCAATAAACTCTTCAAACACTCTAAAAACCCTATCTCCATATCCTTTTGGTACTTCTCCTCTTAATTCCTTTTCGTATTCTTTAGAACCTCCGCCAATTACGGAACTTATAGCAGCCCTTCTATTAAAATTAAAAACATTAAAACCAAAAGCTCCATCAAATTGAAATCTAAAAGTGAATGCTTTATAGTTTACTTCGTTTATAAAAGACATTAATTGTTTAGGCAAAGGATTACCAATTACTTTATTTAACAACCCGTAAGCCTGACCTGTTACCGGATCAGTTCCTGAACTCAAGGGCTGCCCGGTTATTGGATCACGTTTTACAATGTATTCGCCATTTGCCCCTTGCAAACCTGCTTCCCTTTGAGGAAAGCCTTGTGCTGTAAGTAAAAAACTTCCATCAGGATTTCTTGCATAAAACTTTGTATAAAATGCACCTAATGCATATCCATTTACTGCTGCTGGTATTCCAAAACCTTCTCCTGGTATAATAAAACCGCCTGACTGAACTCCTTTTGAATTAGTCAACACTTCAATACCACTTACTTTATTACTATTTGTACTAATTGAAAAAGTAGATACCCATGTTAGATTATTTGTTTGAATAGGGATACCTTTTACAAGTAACTCAATGCCTTTATTATTTAAGTTGCCAGTATTTTGTAACTGCTTGGCATAACCAGTTCCAAAAGGCAAAGTAACATTAAGCAATAAGTCTTTTACATCCTTTTTGTAGTAGTTAAATTCTACACTTAATCTATCTTTTAGAAGTCCAATATCAGTTCCTATTTCAAACTCTGTTTGCTGTTCTGGTCTTATAGATTCATTCCCCAAAGTTGTACCTTGTAAATAACCAGCATTTCCATTATAATTTGTGGCATTGTAATTAGAAAAGCGATCGAAGGTTCCTATACCAGAAATGTTACCTGATCTGCCCCATGCAGCTCTAAGTTTTATACTGGAAACAACTTTACTAAATACTGATTTTTCCCAGAACTTTTCATTTGATAAAACATAAGAACCACTTACTTTAGGATAAAGTTGTCTTCTGTTTTCTGTACCAAAAATAGAAGATGCGTCAGAACGCAAAGCACCCGTAATAAATAATTTATTGTCAATATCAAATGATTGCTGAATGAACTGACCCCAAAAAGAGCGCTCCGCTCTAAAATCGCCAACAGCAGTGCTGGTGCCGAGTGTTACTACTTGCCCAAAAGGAGAAGCATCTGATTGAATTGCAGAACTGGAGGTTTTATCATACTGTATTGTGCCACCTACAGTCGTTGTACTTTGGAGCCATTCCAGCAACTTCATTTTATATGTTGCACTAAAATCATTGTTCAATTGCGTAACAGTTGCATCGGCTCTTCTGGCAAGCCCTTTTGCAAAATCGGGTTGTGTTATTGCATCCAGAGGTACAAATGCTGTACCTAATTGTGTGTAGTTATCTATACCAAAATTATAATCAATACTTAATCCAGCAACCGGTTTTATTTTAATGCCTAAATTACCTGTTACTCTGTTAGTCCTTTGTCTGTAATTATATTTTTCTATAACCTCCAGTGGGTTAGGACCTGCACCGGCCAGTGAGGTATTTGGGTAAATTCCTGTAACAGGATCTTTATCAGGATTAATATAATTATCTGCAAAAATAAACCCATTAATTACACCAGATGATCCCGTAACATAGCCAGTTGGTACTTCTTTACTATTACTTATAACATAGTTTAATCCTGCATTAATATTTATATATTTATTGACTTTTTGATCAATATTTAATTTAATACCATTCCTATTAAAATCACTATTCTTAATAATTGATTCATTATAAAAATTGGACAAAGACAAATAATATTTTGTACCAGCAGAGCCTCCGGAAAGAGATAAACTATTTTCTGTACCCATAGCTTTTTGAAAAATTTTATCCTGATAATCGTAACGGGTAACAGGAAAAGTAGATTTGTCAGTTAAACTAGCTCTGTCATTAAAAGCAAATGGTACTTCATTAAAAGGTAATTTTTTTCTTAACGAACTTGTTCTTATACTCGTACTAAATGCAATAGTAGGCTTACCCTCTTTGCCTCTTTTTGTAAAAATTTGAACAACCCCATTACTAGCCCTGGAGCCATAAATAGCGGCTGCAGAAGCCCCTTTAATTACTTCAATATGGTCTATATCATTTGGATTAATATCTACTAATCGATTTTGAGATCCTCCACCAATATCGAATAATTTATTATTTGCATTGTTTAAAATAACACCATCCAATAAATACAACGGCTCAGAAGAACCAGTAATTGTACTTACACCTCTTAGCGTTACACTTATTCCTCCTGCGGGGTTGCCAGAGTTTTGATTTATCTGCGCACCTACAACTTTACCTTGCAAAGCTCCATCAATTGAGGCTGCGCCGCTGTTTTGTATATCTTTTGCAGATACTGTAGATATTGCATTTCCTAATCTTCTTTTACTGGTAGCAACTGTTGTACCCGTTACCACAACCTCGTCAAGGCCAAGTAAATCAGTAGATAAAACTGCATCTAAAGTGTAAGTTAAATTTGCGGTTACCGAAAAAGATTTTGTATTACTTTTATAACCTACACCGGAAAAACTTGCAATATAATTACCTTGTTTTAAATTGACTGACAAAGAATAATCACCATCAGCATCCGTAAACGAACCAGAGGTCGTTTTCCTTATAATGAAAGATACGCCTGAAATAGGCTCTCCCTTTTCATTAGTTACCCTTCCCGAAATTTTAACCTGCGCAAATGCAGTGCCGGCAAGCAATTGAATAGCTATAGCCAAACAGAATCTGCAAAGCCAGCGGTGTTTAATAAATTGTTGTTTTCTCATTACAGCAGTTTTAGTTTTTGGTTTTAAATTTTAAATGTTCATTTAGTATCAGGCATTATAAAAGGTATCTTAACTCACTTTTTTGTGCTTCGCTGATTATTTTACCCGGCTGGGGTATTCGTTATTTTATAAAATTTCTATTCCTGCATTTTTATATGGTTTAAATTTTAAAGCAGTTGGCTTAAGTTCTGTTATCAAAATATCTATTTTTTCTATCTCGCATATTTTTAACTGCTCGTGGGTATTTACTTTTTCTGAAATAGAGAGTGCAACTATTTTTTTTGCACTTTTTATCATTGCCTTTTTTATTTGTACCACATCCCAATCATTATCCGTAAGGCCTTCATTTATATCAATGGCATTTATTCCTAAAAAACAGATATCTGGTTTTATTTGCTGTATCTTATAAATAGCTTCGGCACCAATGGAAATCTTTGCCTGCCTGGATATTTTATCGCCAATAAAAATTACATCAATATTAGGATGATTGGCAAACTCAAAAGCCGCCGCAATGCTTACTGTTATAAATGTTGCCTGCAATTCTTTTGGTAATTCCCTGGCCAGTTCTGTTATGGTTGTTCCGCCTGAGGTAAGAATAAACATGCCGTCTTTTATAATTGCCGCTGCTTTTTTTGCAATAATTTTCTTTTCTTTTATAGCATATACTTCAGCAGTTGAAAAGGTATTTTGAAAAGAAGTAGACAATGCACCACCATGTACTTTTATAATTTTATTCTCCGTGGCAAGGTCACTTAAATCTCTCCGTATAGTATCTTCTGAAATCTGCAATTGCTCACTCAAAGAAGACGACAAAACTTTATTATGAATATTTATCTGGTGCAGTATGTGCGCCTGTCTTTCTTCTTTTAGCATAAAATATTATAGCAGTTTGGTAAAGTGAAAATACAATAAAAATAAACAGCAGCAAAATAGTTTGCAGTTTTATGCGCTTTTTTAAATATTTTTATTCATAAAATTGCATTTTAAAATACAAATAGTTCGTTGTAAAGGATTTGGATTATTTTTTTTTAAAATCAATACAAATATGGCTTTAAATGCTATTGGCTACAAATATTTTGGTAGTATAATACATTTCTTTACAATTATATTTTGACAGAAACTGAAAGTATTTTAAAAATATGCGTTTTTGTGCGTTTTTATATTACCCTTATCTTTATTAAAAGATACAGCGCAAAAATTTAAAAAGTAATTTGCAATACCCTGCTTTAAAAGAAAAAAATAAAGGTATGTTTATGTAACTGAGTAATGTTGTTACAGCATTACTGGTTTTTATTTTGCCACCAAACCAAACAATAATTATAGGTAGCTTTTTAAGTTAACTAAATAAATATCTATTGGGTAAATAAGTTAAATGATGATATGCAGCAAAAGGAAACACTATTACGCCGGGAACAATGATGACCGTCGCTGTTATTCAGCTGCTGCAAAAAAGTATTAATTCAAACAGCTTATTAATAATTAAAAAATTT
>JANXXM010000184.1 GCA_025350645.1 Ferruginibacter sp. | reverse complement strand
AGTTTTTTTTATCAACAATTTATTTTGATATTCGCTGTCCTCTAAAAAAATACCCCAGTGGTTATAAAAACGGAGCATATTTTACAACCACAATTAATACTTTTAAATTTTAAAACTGCTTAGTAACTGATGGAGAAATCTTTTGATAAAATATGGTCTTCGTGTTTAGATATTATCAAAGATATTGTAGAGTGGCAGCATTTTAAAACGTGGTTTGAACCTATTAAGCCCGTAAGCCTTAAAGAAAAAATTCTTACTATACAGGTACCAAGTCAATTTTTTTATGAGTACCTTGAAGAACATTATATATCTCTGCTTGCAAAAACATTGAAACGGGAACTGGGTAAAGAAGCAAGGCTGGAGTATAGGATTATGGTGGATAGTGGTAACAGTAAAAATAAACCTGTTACGATGGATATACCAGGTAACGGTTACAGATCATATTCAAACAACGAAATGGATTTTCCGCTAGTCATAAACAACCCTGTTAGGAACCCGTTTGTAATACCGGGGCTTAAAAAGATGCAGATAGATCCGCAGCTAAATTCCGCATACACATTTGATACTTATATAGAAGGAGACTGCAACCGTGTGGCACGCCGAGCAGGTAAAACTGTTGCAGAAAAACCAGGTGGTACTTCTTTTAACCCACTAGTAGTTTATGGTGGTGTGGGCCTAGGTAAAACACACCTTGCACAAGCAATAGGAAACGAAGTAAAAAAATTAAATCCGAATAAAGTAGTGCTGTATGTAAGCTCAGAAAAATTTATAAACCAGTTTATAGATCATGGGCGAAACAATGCCATCAACGATTTTATACATTTCTATCAGTTGATAGATGTGCTCATCATTGACGATATACAATTTTTTAACCGGGCAGAAAAATCGCAGGATGCATTTTTCTCTATTTTCAACCATTTACACCAAAGTGGTAAACAGCTTATTCTTACGAGCGATAAATCGCCAAAAGATTTAGAGGGTGTGCAGGAAAGATTGCTAAGCAGGTTTCGCTGGGGACTTAGTGCAGATTTACAAGTACCGGATTATGAAACGAAAATTGATATTCTCGATCTTAAAATGAAGAACGACGGGTTAGAAATGCCCCGTGAAGTTGTGAAATATATTGCCTACAATATTAATAGCAACGTGCGGGAACTGGAAGGAGCACTCATATCTTTATTGGCACAATCTTCGTTAAACAAAAGAGAAATAGATCTTGAATTGGCAAAGAAAGTACTTAGAAATTTTGTGAAATCATCAACGAAAGAAATTACCATAGACGCCATTCAAAAAATGGTGTGCGAGTATTTTGATGTGGCTTATGATAAACTCCTTCAAAAAACAAGGAAAAGAGAAATTGTGCAGGCAAGACAAATTACCATGTATCTTTCTAAGGCATTTACAAAAAACTCTTTAAAAACAATTGGTGAGCATTTTGGCGGAAGAGATCATACTACTGTTATTCATAGTTGCCAAACGGTAAAAGATTTAATGGATACCGATACGCTGTTTAAAGAAAGCGTACTGGAACTACAGCAAAAAGTACAATTAGCAGCCATGTAATTTTTTAAAAATATTTATCTTAAAGAAGCTTTCGGGCTTCTTTTTTTTATGATTTCACCAACGGAATTTTAATTTTTTTTACTCTTTTTATTAGGATAATAAAAAGAAGTAATAATCAATTAATAAAATGTATAATCCTAACCTATCAATATTTCTTACTTAACAGTTATTTCCTTAGCATACTATTTGCACTATCATACTAATATTAAACTTTCAGTAACAAATGAAAGTTTGTACCTTTGCATTTTAAAATTCAACAAATGAAATTAGTAATCATTGGGGGTGGCTTTGGCGGGCTAAGGCTTGCAAGAGAATTGAGTAACCGCCCTGGTTTTGAGATTGTTTTACTGGACAGATTTAATTATCATCAGTTTCAGCCATTATTTTACCAGGTAGCTACGGCCGGTTTAGATGCCAGTAATATTTCTTTTCCGCTAAGGAAAGCTTTTCATAACAGCAGTAATGTAGAGTTTCGCATGGCAACTGTGCAAGAAATTAATACTGCACAAAATAAAGTAATAACAGATATTGGTAATTTTGATTACGATAACCTCGTAATAGCAACAGGTGCTGACACCAATTTTTTTGGCAATGCAAATATGCAGCAAAATGCAATGCCCATGAAGAGTACGGTAGAGGCTATACAATTGCGGCATCGTATTCTTAAAAATTTTGAAGATGCTATTAGCGCAAAAAATGCATTAGAGTTGGAGCGTTTAATGAATATTGTAATAGTAGGTGGTGGCCCAACTGGTGTAGAACTGAGCGGCGCCATTGCCGATATGCGCAGGTTTGTTTTGCCAAAAGATTATCCTGAACTGAACTTTACTACCATGAAAATTATTTTGCTGGAAGGTTCTTCAAAAACACTGGCAGCCATGAGCGAAAAAAGCAGTGAGCAATCTCATAAATACCTGAAAAATTTGGGCGTGGAAGTAAGAACAAACACTATTATTACAGATTATGATGGAAGCACAGCCACATTAAAAGATGGCAGTAAAATAGAAACAGCCCTGGTGATATGGGCAGCGGGTATAAAAGGCAATGTACCTCCCGGTATTGATGCATCGCTAATAGCCAGAGGCAATCGTATAAAAGTAGACAGGCACTGCCTCGTGCAGGGGTTTAACAATGTGTATGCTATAGGTGATATTGCTTACATGGATACTGACCCACTTTACCCGAATGGCCACCCGCAGGTAGCACCTGTAGCTATACAACATGCAGATATGCTGGTAAACAATTTAAAGCTGTTGCAGATGAAAAGCAACAGCGATCGTATAGAAGAATTTGTATATAATGATAAGGGTTCTATGGCAACGGTGGGCAGAAAACTTGCTGTGGTAGATGTGCCCAAACCAAAACTGCATTTTGGTGGTTTTCTGGCGTGGCTTGTATGGATGTTTTTACACTTAATGCTTATAGTAGGCGTAAAAAACAGGTTGTCTATATTTTTTAACTGGTTGTATAATTACTTTACAAAAGATCAAAACCTGAGGCTTATATTTAAAGTAAATTACAAAGAGCGAAAAAAAGCAGCATAAAAAATGGAATATTATCGGTTAAACTGAATAGAATTTTAAAATAATTAATCTTCAGATAAACAGTAATTGATTCCGGTTTATCTGAAGATTTTTTTGGTTTCTCTATAAATATTTGAAAAACAAAACGTTTTAAAATTCAATTTTATAATTCAAGATGGGCAGTAATCCCAATTGATAATTTTTGGTGATTTTATTTGTTTGCGCATCGTACGTTTCGTTAAACAAGTTTTTTCTATTAGTAAGGTTTTGTACATCTAATGATAATGTACTGGTGGTATGCTTTCTGTTCCATTTCATACTCAGCCTAAGGTCTGTACGAAAGTAATACGGGTTTTGCAAACTATATGCATCTTTTTCTTTAAAAACTGTAACCCCATCTATTTGTGATTGGGTAAAATTTATAGGCGTAGTTCTGTAACCGCCCGTGTACAACATTCTTAGGTTTATGCCAAATGTTTTACGCTGGTTTGCAAAAATAAAATCTTTACCACCCACAAAATTGCTGATATAATTTCCGTTGTATTTGGTGTTTCTTTCCACGCCATCCAATGCGGCATATTTAGATTGGTAAAAGGAATTACTAAACATGAAATAATAATTTTTGCTCAGGTTTTTTTCGAGAGAAATTTCTATGCCATAATTTTTTCCTTTGCCTTTATTTACAAGCGGATCTAAAATAAAATCTCCTTCAACATTTAATGTAGAAAAAGTTTTATTTACATCTGCACTTACCGGAATATTAAATAACTGCTGATAATAAACTTCTGATTTTATTTTTAAATTATTACTGATAACATGATTGTAAGACAAAACATAATGTTGTGCTTTTGAAAGATCTAAATTTTTATTTGGATAATTTATTACAGCATTTGCGTTTTTTAAAACTACCATCAACAAAAAAGGTAAAAATTCTGCAAGGTCTAGCCTTAGTATTTTTAGTGCTTTACCCATTTGGTTTTCTATGGTTTTTACAGAAAGATTAAGATGATCTGCAATTTCTTTATATTTCAGTTCTTCAAACCTGCTCAGTTGAAAAATGGTACGGCATTGCTCCGGCAGCTTATTAAGCGCATGGCGCAGCCTGCCTTCCAGCTCTGTTATCATTAATTTTTTTGCGGCATTATCTGTTTCATTTTTCATTTGGTACGCCGTGTGCGTTTGATGGGCCATCTTCACTTTCTCATGTTTTAATGCATTTAAACTTTCATTGTGCACGGCTTTGTATAAATATGCTTTTATAGAAGAATCTATATTTAACGAATCTTTCTTTTCCCATAGTTTAAAAAAGATATTCTGTACAATTTCTTCAGCCGTGTCAGTTTCTTTTAAAATGGTGAAGGCATAAGAATGTAGTGCCTTAAAATGGTTTTTAAAAATTTGCTCAAATGCAAAATCACTTACAGGTACATTTACAATAGCCATCGTTTTATTATCCACATGCAGAAATTTATATCTGTTTAATGTTTTTATTTTTAATGCTGCCCGCATATTGTTATAACAACCCAATTAGCTTTTACCCCTACGCAAATAAAAATATTTCTGCCTGCAGATAATTTTATTATTAATGCGGCATTCTTTCAACAGCAAATTTTAATGCCCAGAGTAAAGCCACACTGCTTAGTGCCATTACCCACCATTGTTGTTTTATTTTAAAAATATTTACAAATAAATAGCTCATGAGTAAAATGAGTAAAACAACAATTATCTGCCCTGCTTCTAGGCCTATATTAAATCCTGATAAACTCCACCCTATCGTTTGATCTTTTGCAAGCATAAACCGGATGGCATTTGCAAAACCAAGCCCATGAATTAACCCAAAGAAGAGTGCAAAATAATAATTGAGCCTGAGTATTTTTTGATGATAATTTTTCTGAAAAAAATTAAATATCGCCGTAATGATAATAGTGCAGGGTATAAGAAATTCTACCCAATTACTGTTTACCCGCAAAATATCATATACACTCAAAGCAAGTGTAAGCGAGTGCCCTATGGTAAATGCAGTTATTAGTAAAAGTACTTTTTGCCAATCTTTTAGCAAATAAATGGCAGATAATGCGAGTATAAAAAGCTGATGATCCAGCGCTGC
>JANXXM010000127.1 GCA_025350645.1 Ferruginibacter sp. | reverse complement strand
TATCTATTTCAATATCAAAATGCCCAATATTACAAACAATTGCTTTGTCCTTCATCAAACGGAAATGCTCTTCTTTTATTAAATCTCTACAGCCAGATGCAGTAACAATAATATCTGCTTCTTTAACCGCATCAATCATTTTCTTTACTTCAAAACCATCCATTGCAGCTTGTAAAGCACAAATAGGATCTATTTCTGTAACAATTACACGTACACCAGCACCACGAAGGCTCAATGCACTTCCTTTACCTACATCACCATATCCGCCAACAACAGCAATTTTGCCTGCCATCATAATATCAGTAGCTCTGCGTATAGCATCTACCAAACTTTCCTGACAACCGTATTTGTTATCAAATTTAGATTTAGTTACAGAGTCATTTACATTTATTGCGGGAATAGGTAAAGTACCTGCAGCCATACGCTCGTATAAACGATGTACACCTGTTGTAGTTTCTTCACTCAATCCTTTAATACCGCTTATTAGCTCAGGGTATTTATCAAAAACCATGTTGGTCAGATCACCACCATCATCCAAAATCATATTCAAAGGCTTGTCTGCACTTCCAAAAAACAATGTCTGCTCAATGCACCAATCGCTTTCTGCCTGTGTTTGTCCTTTCCATGCAAATACACCAATGCCTTCTGCAGCTATGGCAGCAGCAGCTTCATCCTGCGTACTAAAAATGTTGCAAGAACTCCATTTTACTTCTGCACCTAGTGCAATAAGTGTTTCTATTAACACCGCAGTTTGAATAGTCATGTGCAGGCAACCTGCAATGCGTGCGCCTGCAAGTGGTTTGCTATTACCATACTCTTCACGTAAACTCATTAAACCTGGCATTTCTGCTTCGGCAAGCATGATTTCTTTACGACCCCATGCTGCAAGGCTCATGTCTTTAACCGTATTTTTTAGGCTAAAATCAATACCCGCTGTTGTTACTATATTCATTGTTTAAATTTTAGAATGCAAATATACATTTGCAGAAAAATATCCTGCCTATTTATAAAAAATAAGGAAAAAAATACTTTTTATTGTAAATTACAAGAACAAATATACTTTTTACAATGGCAAAAACAACCATAAAAGAACAAACGGCTGTAGGCAATCTGGTACTGGACGAAAAAGATCTTGCCATTCTTGGCTTGCTACAGCAAAATGCAAGAATAACAGTAAAGGAAATATCCGAACAAATACACCTTAGTACCACACCCGTACATGAGCGTATAAAACGCATGGAAGCCGATGGCGTAATAAAACAGTACGTAACACTGGTAGATCATAATAAAGTAAAAAAAGGGCTTATGGTTATTTGCTATGTATCTATAAAAGAACACAGTAAAACTGCAGGCACAACGTTTATAAAATCCATTAACGCTATGAACGAAGTAATAGAATGCTACAGCATAAGCGGCGAGTTTGATTTTATGCTAAAAATTGCGGTGGAAAGTATGGATGCCTATTATAATTTTCATGTAAACAAACTAAGCCTTACCGAAAACATTGGCCACGTACAAAGCGTATTTGTAATGGGTGTTATAAAAGATACGCACAGGCTGGTGTATTAACACAGCATCAACGTTTGAGAATTAAGATAAGTTTTATAAAAACAATTTAAATAAAGGTTGAGCAGCTTTTAACTTTATTACATTATTTATACTTTATCGTTCATCATTTATTATTTCTAATGCATCATTTAAAAATAAGGAGCATTATTATTTGCCCATCATTCAACATTTGCATCCGGCTATCCACTGTACAGCTGTCCGCTCAAAGGCAGCGTGCAGCTGTGCCGCTCCTATCCGGGCTATGTTCTACCAATAATCTTTATTGAGCTTTTATTTGTACGCCTTCATTTGCATACAGCATTATCAGGTATGTTTATTTATGCCTTAACCAACAATCTACCCGCTCCCTTTCATACATTTTAAAAATAGTATTTACCGGTTCGCCATGTACTATATATTTAAATTGTGTACGGGTTATAAAATTAAATGCACCCATATCTAATGTGTAAGCTGTAGTATTTGTTGTGCTGTATGTTTTATGCAAAAGAGATAATTGCTCCATTAAACGATGCATAACTTTTATGCTGCCGCCAATTATACCACAATTTAAAAGCGTGTTGTTTTTAAACTCCTCCTCATATTCTTTAAACCCCGGCACCTTGTCTCTAAAATGAGTACTGTGTTCTTTCATCCATTCATTATCCAGCATTTTATTTTCATCTCCACAAAAAAGCCCATCAGTATTTTGCATAAATAAAGGTTGTATAAACGGGTTGTTTATCAGCTCCACATCTGTAATATCTGTTACAAAAACATTACTGATAAATGCTTTGTATTGGGTAAGAAAATTGTGATAAATAATGTAGCGGTAAATATTTGCGTTATAACTTTTATCCAGATCATGCTGTATAAACTGCACATATTCGTTCTGGTATTTTGACACCGTTTCTACAGATAAATTATTATGAAAAACAATGGCATTTAATTTTAAACAGATAATAGAGTTGTACCAGTCTTTTATAGTATCAAAATTATCGGATGGTATATTTTCGTTTCGGTTTACATCGTATACACCCGTAAGCAATGAAGCAAGAATGAGGTTACAAGCGGGTTGCAGCACCATGATATAAAATTAAGCAGTTTGTACTAAGAAAGGGAAAGTTGCGCCTTTTTTAATTTTGCAGATACACTGCTTTCAAAATTTCGATAATATATATATGTTTTTAAATCTACTTTTTTTACCCGAAACTCCGTGGCTGCACTGGCATAAAATTCTGCGTCGGCGGCATACATATTTTTAAAAGCCAGTTTTTCAAAAACTTCTTTTTTGCCAAAAAGGGTTGCAAATAAAATGCAATCATCTACATGTATTGTTTTCTGGTAATCATCTTTATCTAAAACGAAATGATCATCTTCTGTATTTACCACCGTTTCGGTATAAGATGATATAAGATCTGCTCCCCGCATTTCTTTAAGGCAGGCAGAAAGGTGTGTGGGTTTATATTCATCATCAGAATCTATTACGGCAATAAAAGCACCGCTACTAAGTTTTACAGCTTTGTTTATTGATGCAGACTGGCCGCAATTATTGTGGCGCAGGTAGGTAATTTTTAAAGCGTACTGTTCACAATAGGTAAGCAGCTGCTTGCTCAGTACAATATCGCTGCCATCATCTACAAGTATGAGCTCAAAATGTTTATGGTCTTGTACCAGTACAGAATCTATGGCTCTTTTTACAAGCTCGTAAGGCGTATTATACACCGTCATTAATACGCTTACTTTATTATTAAGAGTTGTAATAATTAAAAATTTTTAAAACATGCTATATTTTATAATACAAGGCTTGTTTTGGTTTTTAGAAATATAACTTTGCAAAGCTACTCTATCCTTATTAAATAAATGGTAGCTTTAATTATCAATTCCATTTTCCTTTATTTGTCTATGCCACTCGTTTTTAGCTACAGCATAAATAAAATTAAGGGTGCTTTTTTCTCCATGATAAGTTACCTCGGCTTCCCCCACTTTTGCTGCTCCAATTTTTACAATAGCTTTTTGAGACCTTATATTTTTACTGCCTACATGAAAAATTATTATATCTGCAAAAGTAAAAGCATGAGCTATCATTAGTGCTTTTGTCTCTAGGTTGTATCCTTTGCCCCAGTGCGAGCGTGCAAAAAAAGTATACCCAATCACGATGGAGCAGTCTGCTTCGTTATAATCATAAAACCTGCTGCAGCCAATAGTATTGCCCGTTTTTGTATCCAGTATTTTAAATGCCCCTTTTGATTGTATGGCACCTTCAAAAAATACCGCAAACATTTCTCGTTTATACCTGTCTTTGTTGGGATGCTGCTCCCATATCAGCGGGTCGCACGCCACATTGTACAAAGTTTCAAAATCATTTTCTGTGAGTGGTAATAAGGTAACCCAATCATTAAACAGCGTAGTGGGTTGTAGATTTAAAGTGCTCATTTGCATAATTTAAAACAAAATATTATTTTTTTTTCTGGCCCCTCGTTAGTGGCTTACCATATTTTTTCATCATCCTGTCTTTACGCCTCACTACAAAATTTACTTTGCTGTTTTTTGCAGATTTTGGATGAAATGCCGGACCCACATCTTCTTTCTTAGGAATTTTTAATTGTATTTCCTTCATATATACTTTGGGCTTTTCATCTTCTGTAAGCGCTTCGGATATGGTTAGATGGGGAGGTAACGCAAGGCTAGTTATTTTTTTGTCCATCAGCTTTTCAATGGCTTCCTGCAACTCTTTTTCTTTTGCTGTAACAAAAGTTATGGATATACCATTTTTATCTGCCCTGCCAGTTCTGCCTATTCTATGCATATAATTTTCCGGTTCTGCAGGTGTATCAAAATTAATAACGTGTGTTACTTCTGCAATGTCTATACCACGGGCCACAATATCTGTGGCTATAATAAATCTATATATACCATTCTTAAAATGGTTCACCGTATTAAAGCGGTGATTCTGTTCTTTGTTGGAATGTATAACGCCGGAGTATCCTTCATAATCACTTTGCAATTCTTCAAAAAGCTGGTCTGCCATTGCTTTGGAAGCCGCAAATACCAACAGTTTTGTCATGCTGGTATCTTCGGCGAGTAGTAACTTAAGCAAATTTACTTTTGTATAAAAATTAGGTACATCATAAGCATATTGTTCAATATTATCCAATGCTGTGCCGGTAGGTGCAGCTTCAATTTTTACAGGATCATTAAAATATAACTGCATCAAATTTTCTACATCCTCTGTAAGCGTGGCAGAAAACAAAAGATTTTGCCTCTTCTCCGGCAGCAGATCCAGAATATTTTTTAGCTGTGTACGAAAACCAAGATTAAGCATTTCATCTACTTCATCTATCACCAATTTCTTTATAGATTTTAATTTTAAAGAGCCATTCATAGCAAGGTCAAAAAGGCGGCCCGGCGTAGCTACCAGTATGTCTACTTTTTTTTCCACTATCATTTTTTGCGTATTTATATTTACCCCCCCATAAACACCTGCTGCTACTACACTCATGTAAGTCGTTAATTTGTTAATGGTTTCTACTACCTGCACTACCAGTTCTCTCGTGGGCACTATTACTAATATCTGCGGCGATATTCCTTTGGAAAACTTCCATTGCCTGAGACAAGGCAATAAATATGCGATGGTTTTACCGGTACCTGTTTGTGCAATACCGCATACATCTGCACCACTCATAGCAGTAGCAAAAGCCCTGTGCTGTATGGTTGTGGGTACAGTATAGCCCATATCATCCAGGGCATTATGCAAAGCAGTATTTAAATTAAGATCAGTAAAAAGCATTGTAGGTATAATCTATTTGGGTAAAGATAACTTAACAATATTAGAGCAGGTATATTCTGACGGAATGAGAAATGAATGCTCCAAATAAAATATGTTATAAATACAAATAATGCAGAAATGAAATTCTTTTTACTCAGCATAATTTTTAATAGCTGTTATTATTTTTTCTCCTGCAAATAATTTAATTTCATTCTTAAATACTTAATAATTATTTATGCCCCTTCCCCATCAAAACCGCAAGCAATTTATAAAAACAATAAGCATAGCAGGCATGGCATTGCTCATGCAAAAGGTAGAGGCTTTAAATAAAAAAATACCTTATAGTTTAATGGAGGAGAGTAATGGAAATGTTATTTATTATTCAAAATTTAATGCGGAGTATACTACTTTGAGAAAAGGTTTTAATAAGCGCATAGATAACTATCCCAATGTAATAGCACTTTGCCAAAGCAGTGCAGGAGTAGCAGAAGCTATTGCTTATGCAAAGCAAAATAAATTAAAAGTAACGGTAAAAAGTGGCGGGCATTGCATGGAAGGATTAAGCTGCCTGGAAGGTGGATTAGTTATAAATTTATCATTGCTCAATACTGTAGAATTTATTGATGCCAATACCATAAAAGTTGGCCCTGCATGTACACTAAAAAAAATATATGAAACACTGCTGCCAAAAGGAAAATATTTACCTGGCGGTAGCTGTCAAACGGTTGCCATTGGTGGTCTCACACTGGGTGGTGGTTATGGCCTGCTTAGCCGAAAATATGGCCTTACCTGCGATAGCCTGCAGGAAGTAACCATGGTAAGCGGCAATGGCAATATCGTAAATACAAAAAGCGATAAGGAATTACTTTGGGCATGTAAAGGTGGGGGCAATGGAAACTTTGGCGCTATTACAGAAATGAAATTTGTAGTACAAAAAGCAGCGGCCACTATGCAGCGTTTTAAATTTCGCAACCAGCAGGTTACAGTAGAAAAGGCTACAACTATTTGCAGTAAATGGTTTGAACTGTCAAAAATATTGCCCGATACTTGTTTTTCTGCCTTTATTTTTAATGGCCGCACCACTTATATTCTTTTAACCAATATTGAAAAAAACAACGCTGTTGTAAATAATTTTATAGCCACTTTTAAAGCCTTATCTACAAAAGTTTCAATGGGCACTGCAATGCATCTTTCACAAGCATTAAAAAATTATTATGCTGAGGCAAATCCTATTACTTTTAAAAATGCCTCAGCCGGTTTATATAAAGATTTTACTGAAATAGAAAGCATCATACCAGAAGTATTTGCTTTGGTAAAGAAAACGCCCGGCATTATTTACCAGGTAAATACATTGGGCGGTACTATTCAAAATGCAGCACTGGAGCAGGCTTCCTCATTTGCCCACCGGGACTGCTTTTATTTTTCTGAATTGCAGGCTTATTGGGAAAATCCAGCATCAGCCAATAAATTTCTTACAAATTTTGAAGCTATACAAAAAGTCTTTGCCGCAAAAGGTATAGTTGCTCAATACAGAAACTACCCCGATATTAATTTTAAAAATACAGACGAATTGTATTACGGAAAAAATATAAAACGACTGCTGGCCATAAAAAATAAATACGATGCAGATGATCTTTTTGCTGCACCGCAATCGCTTAGAACAGGTACAATATTCCCGGCTTAATAAAATAATAAAAATGCCTGCTTTTTTTAGCCGGCATTTTTAAAGCGTTAATATTTTTATTTTGTAAAAGTAAAATTACCTCCGCCCTGGGATAAAATAAATTCATTTTTACCCTCAGTAAAGTCAATAACCACGCCTGCTTCAGCAAATTCAAATTTATTTTTAGCTGTCTGCATAAGCGTTATATTTTCCTGGCCGGGTACAGAAAGTACCATTGATTTATCTTCTCTGCTCACAGTAATTTTTACAGGTATAGATATAGAAGTATATGTGCCGGTAAATTTTTCCAGATCTTCAATTTTTACGGTTGATGCATCAAAGCCGGGTGTTTTTGCCACAACTATTTTTGATGTACCAAATGTATTGTTGCTTTCATCTGCATCCATAAACTTTCCATTATCCAATTGTAAAAATTGTATCTTTTTTTTGGTAGTAATATTTATGGTAGAAAGCTTTTGGTTTTTTTGCCAAATAGCGGCAGTCTGGTGTATTTTTTCTTTACTTCCATCTGTATATTCCAGCAGTACATCTGTTGGTATTGCAAAGCCGCCGATATTATCTATCATTAAGGTATACCCGGTGGCTGAGGGGGTTAGAGCTTTTACAGCAATATCAGGATAGTAATTGGAGAAAAACCAGTTTTGCCAGTACCAGTTTAAATTTTTGCCGGTGATGTTGTTAAAGGAATTAAACATATCCCATGGTATAGGATGTTTGCCATGCCACCTATCCATAAACCCATGCAATCCTTTTCTAAAAAGATCATCGCCCAGCATATCTTTTAATGCCAGGTATGCAAGTGCTGGTTTGCCATATTCATTATCTCCTAGTGCCGCACCAGCTAATATATTTGCCGGTGTAATTATAGGAATCTGGTGTTCATCGCTCGGGTCTTTTACCCAGCCTGCTACCCTAAATTGTCTGAACAGTTTGTCTGCCTGCTCTTCGCCTGCATCTGCTTTGCCAATCAGGTTTTCAAAAGCAGTAGTCCATCCTTCATCCATAAAACCATAGCGGTGTTCATTTATGCCCATGTAAAAAGGAAACCAGCTATGTGCTATTTCATGCTCTGCTACAAACCGCTGAAAGTTAGGATCATTTTGGTGGTTATCGTTTGCCATCATAGGATACTCCATATCTGCAAAGCCCTGCACCACTGTACTGCTGGGGAATGGATATGGTACTCCAGGCCAGTTATTGCTAAACCAATCCAACGAATGGTGACTATACTCCACCGATTTTTTAAAGTTTACCGCTTTATCCAGATATGCCGCCTGCACCAGCGATCTTCTGCCGGTTTTATTATCTACCAGTACACTTGCGGCATCCCATATATAATGATCGCTTATACATGCGGCCATATCTGTAATTTGCTGTGCTTTCCATTTCCAGGTATTTGTTTCATTTTGTACGGTTACATTTTTTGCATTTATATCTGCAACGGTTACCACATTTATGGTTTTATCGCTTTTTTTTGCAGCAGCAAATTTTGATGCAAAACTTTGCTGCAGCACTTCATTTGTATTTTGCAACTCACCCGTAGCCCATACTATATAATTTTTAGGAACAGTAATGCTAAGGTCATAATTATTAAAATCGTTATAAAATTCCTGCGAGTCAGTAAACGTCATTCTATCCCAGCCATGTATATCGTCATACACCGCAATACGTGGATAAAAATAGGCCAGAAAAAATGAAGTAGAATCCAGCATTCCTTCTCTGCCACTTTCTTCTGATACATCATAATGCCATTCAAACGTAATAGTAACGGCAGTTTTTGGATACAATGGTTTTGATAATGAAAAAGGTAAATTTATACCCGTACCAGCATTTTTTATTTTTTTCTCCTTACCGTTTTCTGTACACTTATCAATGATAACCCCTTCCGTAAGATACTCCGGCGATGCTGCACTTTGCCTTATAGCACCCGGTTTATGAATATTTAAAATTAGTTTTATTAAAGGATTTTTAATGGTATCCGGGCTGTTATTGGTATACACAATTGTTTCTGTACCGGTTATTGTTTTTACCGGTGGGTTTAGTTTTACTGCAATGGTATAGTCTGCAGTATTTTGCCAGTAGTTTTTACCTGGGCTTCCATCTGCACTGCGGGTTCCTTTTTTATAGGCATTGAGCACATTGCGGGGCGTGTACAATTGTTGTGCATGTGTGGCTGCTGCTACAAAGCAAAGTATACCTAAAACTCCTCCTTTTTTTACTGTCATAAGTGTTTGTTTAATATTGCAAAATACGTTTCTATTTTAGCCAAAATTTTAAAGACGGTATTTTTATTTTCAGTGGTTTATTTTATAGGTAGTCGGTGTATTCCATGTTTGGAAATCTTAGTATTATTTACTCATGCAAAATCTTTTATCTTTTCTTGTGGCATCTGCTTCAGCTGCTATGTTCAACTTCATGCACGGGCTATACGCTGTTCCTGCGCAAGCCTGCAACGTATTTTTATATTGAGGTATAATAGAGGCTTGCTTCGGTGCCGCTACTATCCCTGCCATGCCCTGCTGTTTATCTTTTTTGAGCATTTGCCCGCATACTTTTAAAATATTTTCTGCCATTTTTAAAGGAGCACATTATGAGGAACTTGGCTTTTTAATAATATCTTCTACAATTTTTAAATGATGATGAGTATGAATGAGAATCATCTTTTTTGTTTGTTGCAGGTTTAAGTCCCCAAAATAAGCATGAGTAAAATAATTATGGGCTTCAAGCTGTTCCAGTTCAATTATTTTTTGTTGTGCCATTTCAAAAAAGGTTTGCAATGTTGTAGGTGTTATCTCTTCCCTCGGTATTACCCTGGATGGAGCTTTAGCTTTACCTCTTGGCAAGGTCTTTTTAAAAAAAACGATAGACCTAAGCAGGTTAAATTTCCATTTGTACAATAATGGGTCAGATTTTTTTACCTGCTCTATAATACCCGAAATTACCATTAAACTATGTTGTATATGCCAGCCTACCCCACCTTGGGATATTGCAGTATTTCTTTTTTCGTGCAGCGGTATATGTGCATATAAACGTTGCAATAATACTGGTAGTGCATCCATAATAAAAGCATAAATTTAAAATAAAAAAAAGGGTAAATATTCAATAAAGATAGAAGTATTGAATGAACAATAATTATGGAAAACGGGTGTTACTGATAACTGATTTTAAGTTTAAAATATTTTTTGTTATGGCTAACGACACTAATTTAGACTGACCTATTTTAAAATTAAAACAAGATGAATATTATTTATTGGCATGGTTTTCAAAAGATATGTTCCGTAGTATTTAACTACTATTTAAAAACTAAAATATGGAAAAAGGCGAATCAAAATCATTTGCAAAATGGTTTGGTAAAGTAGCGGCAAAAATTACCAAAGCTACCGGTAGTCCTGCTGTTGTACTAATGGCAATTGCTGTAGTTATAATTTGGGCTCTCACAGGCCCTGTATTTAACTATTCAGAAAAATGGCAACTGGTTATTAATACCGGTACAACCATTATTACTTTTATAATGGTTTTTATTATACAGCATGCAGCTAATAAAGATACCACGGCAATACATTTAAAATTAAACGAGCTTCTCGCTGCCAATAAAAATGCCAGCAACAGGGTAGTAAATATTGAAGATCTTTCAGAGCCGGAGCTTATGGTTTTAAAAAGTTTCTATAAAAAATTATCAGATTTGGCGGAGAAAGATAATGAACTTTTTACCACACATTCTGTTGATGAAGCAAAAGAAAATCACATTGAAAAGATAAAACCTGAATAGAAATAATTTAAATTTTTGACGGAAGCAATTATGAATTTGTATACAGGCACAGTACAACAAATTTATTTTTGCAGAGGCTAATGTTTTACTCTATAAGTTTATTTTTCATGCCATACATAATTAGGCCACCTATAGTTTTGGCGTTTACTTTTGTTTTCATATTCTGGCGAATGGTTTCTATGGTGCGTGGACTCAGGAAAATAATTTTAGAAATCTCTTCGGTTGTTTTATCTTCTGCAAGCAATTGTAATATTTTTATTTCTTTTTCATTAAAGCTCACCGGCAGGCTGTCTGCATATACATGGCGCACACTTTTCTTTTGCATCAGCTTGCCCATTACCGCTTTATTCACCAGGTCGTTAAAATAAAAATCATCATTCATGCAGGTGAGAATAGCTTCGTAAATTTCTTCGGGGTCAGTGGTTTTTGTAAGATACGCATTGGCACCCATCTCCATCATTTTATTAATCATCTGCTGGTCGTCATACATGGTAAGCACTATAATCTTTATGCTTTCATACTCTTTACGTATAAGTGGTATTGCATTTATACCATCTATCTCCGGCATACGTATATCCATTAGTAAAACTTCGGGCATCTTAATAGATATTTTATGCATCATGTCTTTGCCATCTTCTGCCTCCCAAAGCATTTTTAAATTCTCTTTTCCCGATAATGCCATCTTTATTCCATCTCTGAAGATTTTATGATCATCTGCTATGGCAAATTTTATTAGGTTATTACTGCTCATATTTTAGGTAAGTGAAGTTAATTTTTGACTACAGTGGTAAAATTACTAAAGCTAAAGATAATTAACAATGGTTTAGGTTATGCTTTTTTCTTTTATAATGATTATCAGCAAATTGATTAAATTATAATTTTTCCACATAATTTCATAAATGTGAAGAACCTTATAAAATCTGTAAAATACTAAGTATAAACACTTGTAATTTAATAGTAAAATTACTAATTATAAATAGTATATTTACCCTTTAAAATTAATATTTTTTTTGTAAAATTTGTATGAAAGCCTTTACAGCATTCATTTTACATAAAAGGTATAAATACGTTTTTTAATAAAAGCCCTTTCGTAAAACTACTTAATATGCCACTTTTATATTCTGAAACCATTAAAAACCTTTAAAATTTAATTATTATGATTTTGATCCTAAGTATGTTGGTAGAATTCTTTTCATGATTTTAATTTGAAGTTGTTGTTTTTGTTATTTACATTTGGTGTCAAACCACAACAACCTGAAGTTACTTTCTAACATAGTATTCATATTCGAAATGATCCCTTTATTGTTTGGGCTTTTATTTTATAAAAAGATAAACTCCAAATATTTGAAGGGTTTTTTTGTGTACATTAATATTTTGGCATTTTTTGCATTAATAGCTTTAGTACTCAAACTAATTAAGGTAGAACGATTTTGGTTTATAATTGATGTCTATTTCTATCTTTTTGCAGAATTTGGAGTATTGATATATTCCTTTTATTACCTTATAAAAAATCCTTTTGTTAAAAAATGCATGCTTGCCATCACTCCTCTATTTATCGGACTAACTATTCGATTCTTTATAAAAGGAAATCAATCATACCCATTTATAGTTGAATTTTTTATTTTTATGGTCATTTTGTTGTATTATTTCTATGAAAAATTAAGGTTTGTTACCTCATACCCGCTACTAAAATCAATATCATTTTGGATAAGTACAGGTCTTTTTGTGTATTTTACAGGGAATTTTTTTTATTTATTATTTGTTGGTACCAGTAAAGATCCTGTCATCATAAAAAGTTTAATTATAACAGCCGCTTTTGTAAATATTGTCAAAGATATTATCCTCTCCCTAGCATGGCTGGCACGTGAACCAAATGCCACAGAAAATACCGAACTTTACCTGTCAGATGATCTTCATTTGGATGATATACCTTTAACCCATCAAACTAACAACCAGTAGCTGCAATGGTATTTCTTCAAGCTTTGCAAAATATAGGTACAGATAAAATTGTGATCGTAGGATCCACAGGTATGGCGCTGTTAACACTCGTTATCATCTTTTTTGTAGTAATGCATCAGCGCAAAATAAAAGGTTATCACAAAGAAATGCTGCGGTTGGAAGAAGAAAAACAACATGCCTACCTTAGGGCAAGTATACGGTTTCAAGAAGATGAACGCCAGCGCATAGCGGCAGATCTTCATGATGATGCCGGCCCACTGCTGGCAACAGTAAGGCTTTACTTAAACGATAACCTCGTAAACCAGGAAAAAGCCAGCCAACTACAAAGCATACTAAGTGCCAAGCAAATTATTGATGACGCCATTTTACTGGTGCGTAATATTAGCCATAGCCTTATGCCACCCACCCTTAAAAACTTTGGCCTTGAAAGTGCTGTTACCGATCTTTTCCAGAAAATAAACGGTAGTGGCGTTATAAAAGCATCTGCCCGTTTTCACGACTACAGGGAGCGGCTAATTATAGAAAAAGAAATGCTTGCTTTTAGAGTAGTGCAGGAACTTATTAATAATATTTTAAAACACAGCAATGCAGGGTTTATTCACCTTACAGAAAATGTAAACCATAATAACCTGTACATTCGCATACACCACGATGGCCGAGGTATTGTGCAAACAGAATATGAGAAGCTGAGCGTAGTGGGAGTGGGGCTTGGTTTAAAAAATATTGCCAGCCGTATGAAAGTGCTTGGCGGCAAAATAACATTTGAGCCAGACCCTAGCAATACTTATTATAAGATAACGCTGGAGATACCTAAAGACGGTGCAATATAAGAGCCATACCAATGAAACCTACAGTATTTTTATGAAAAACAACCACACAAATTATGCTGGAGGAAATTAAAATAGCCATAGCAGATGACCATAAGATTTTTAGAAAAGGCGTAATACTCTCTATGCGGCAATACACTAATCTTCGCTTTATTATGGAGGCAGAAAATGGGGAGGACCTATTGCAAAAAATACCGATAGAAGAACCTGAAATTATTTTGTGCGATCTTAAAATGCCCATAAAAGATGGTATTGATGCTACAAAAGCCATAACCAAATTGTACCCGCATATACGGGTAATCATCCTCACCATGTATGAAGATGACAGGTTTGTAGGGCATTTAATGGATTGTGGTGCGGCTGGTTACCTGCTCAAAAACTCCGAACCATCCGAAGTATATAAAGCCATAAATGACGTAAAACGAACAGGCTTTTACCTTAGCCCGTTTGTAAATAAAATACTAATCAGAAAAAATTACAGCAAACAAAAATTTAATCCATCTCTGGCAAACGAAGCAGTGCTTAGCGATAGAGAAAAAGAAGTACTAATGCTGGTTTGTATGGAATACACTGCAACAGAAATAGCCGGCAAAATGAATATTAGTGCCCGTACAGTAGAGGCCATCAAAGACAGACTGATGGAGCGTTTTGGTGTAAAAAATTCTGTAGGTCTGGTGTTTTATGCCATGAAAAACAGGTTGCTGGATTAGTAATGCCACATCACTGCTCCTTTATAATATCAACTCTCTACTAACATAATTACGTAAAAGGCTCTCCGAAGTTGAGGGATAAAGATGCTGTTGTATAAAATTGTTGATATTTTTTAGTGTTGATTTTATATTAATACTGGTAAATAAAATTTTCCAAATATTTGGTACGAAATTTCGTATAAGGTTAATCTAATATTTACATCTTTATCCAAGTACAATAAGCA
>JANXXM010000175.1 GCA_025350645.1 Ferruginibacter sp. | reverse complement strand
CTTTAAAGCCTGCAAGGCTGCCACCCCCTCCATTAGCATAGTTTGTAGCAGTTACAAAATATTTTGTGGTGCTGCTGGGTTTTGCTTTTACGGGGTTAGCATAAATATTACTTAGGCTGGCATTAGCATCCCACCGGTAATTTTGTGCAGTGGCGGCTGTAAGGTTCACAGAATCTGTAAGGCAAATAACCGGGGCAGCGGGTGTTATAGTAAGTACGGGTATGTTTGCAATACCTACAAAATTTTCTGCAATGCGGGTGCTGGTATCTGTACCTTTTATAGAAACCAATTTTACGTTATAACTGCCCGCTGTATTGTAAGTAACTACGCCAGGGTTTTGCAATGCTGATGTGGATGGTGTGCCGCCATAAAAAGTCCACAGCCATTCGGTAGGAGTGCCGGTAGAAAAATCTGCAAAGGATGTATTTTCCCCCACGCATAACGCACTGCCGGAGCTGGTAAAATAAGCGGCTAAGGAGTCGCAGCTTCTTACAATAATATTAAAATTTGCATAGCCTTTGCAACCATTTATATCAGTGCCGGTAATGTTATAATAAAGTGCAGCGGCATTGGGTGATGCAGCTTTTACATTTGCACCGGTAGCACTGCTAAGGCCTGTAAGGGGGCTCCACACATAGCTATTTGCACCACTTACTGCAAGACTAACAGAATCATTTTTACAAATATAAATAGCATCATTGCTGGCCGGTATTTTTGTAAGTACCGGGTTGGGATAATATTTTACCAGCACTGCTTTGCTGCCCACACAGCCGGTAACATCTGTGCCAGTAACGGTATACGTTGCATCTGCAGTAATACCAAACACCGATACATTGTTTAAAAAAGAATTGTTTAACTCTGTGGGTGGTGCCCATTCGTAAGTGGATGCACCCGCTGCTGTTAATAGTGTACTGCTGTTGCCGCACACTACAGGCAATGCAGGAATAATGGTAATGGCGGGGGAGTTATTTATTTTAATATAACTCGTTATTGTTTTGGTATCTGTACTCATTCCATCACTTACAGTAAGGGCTACAGTGTACGTACCTGCTGTGTTGTACACAATGTTGCCAGGGTTTTGCCCGGTAAATACTGCTGGTGTGCCGCCTGTAAAAGTCCAGTTCCAGCTCGTAATATTTCCGGCAGACTGGTCAGTAAAATTACTGGCAAAACCTTTGCAAATATTGGTATCACTGGCCAAAAAATTTGCTGACAATGTATTGTTTATATAAGCAGCAGTAGTGCCCGTAATAAAATATTTACCCAAGCTTCCGTATCCATTCTGGTTAATATTATTTACACCATCTATGTAAATAAAATAATCGCCGGGTGGCAAAATAATATCGCTGATGTATGCATTTAAGAAAGTGGCAGGGTTATTTATGCGGATATTATTGCCAGTTGCATCTTTTAAAGTCAATAAAATATCAAGGTTTGCTTTTGTATTTGCAGGCCCATAATTCCATGGGGCAGCATTTATATTTACCGTAGATTTTACTGCGATACTGAGTTTAAAAACATCAACATCTGCTGTGCTGGTAATAATGCCACTATCTGCAAACGTACCGCCAGCAAGGTTTAGCGGTGTAGCGCCGGTATTGTTATTTGCATGATCATCTGGCCGTAAAGATAGCCCCCGATTGTTAGTTGCAGTTATTAGTTGCAAATCGCTTTGTGCATTGCTGCAGCCGCCGGTGTTGGGGATATTGCTCCATGTAGTCATATTTTTATAATAGCCTACTCCCATAATTGGCGCCCAGCCTATTTCTCCGCTGCCATAGCCCTGTAAATATTCATCTGTTTTTACGCAACTGCTGTTGTAAACGGAGTGGTGGTTTAACCCCAAAGTATGCCCTGCTTCATGGGAAGAAGCCTCTGCCGTGTATGGCCCGCTATTGGCCAGGCTGCCGGTAAATGCAAAACATACATTGTTGCTTGCACTGGTAAAAGAATTTAAAAATGCCACACCACCTGCAGATGAAGGATACCAGCTTTGAGTAGGCGTAATGACTATCCTCACTTTTTGTAAAACCGGTGCTGCTAAAAATATAGTAGAATCTGTAGTTACATTAATAGTAAAAGGCCGGTAATCTTCTGCTACAATATTATATACTTCAGTAATTTTTGCAGCATCGTAGCCAGAAGCGGCACATACAATGGGGTTGCCGCTATTGTATGCACTGTTCCATGATGTACCGGAAACGGTGTGCCCGTCAAAATCCAGAAACACTACGTAACTGGCGCCTGGCAGGCTGTTGAACAACGGCACCTGCGAAAATATTTTTTGACAGCCCAAAATAAGAAACCCAATTATTAAAAATAAACGTGTATTCATTTTTTTAATTTAGCATAAAAAATACTTGTTCTGTTTTAAATTATTACTCTGCTATTATCTGGTCTTTTGTTGTTCTTTCAAAACATATTTTACCGGCTGTTGAATTATAAATTTTAAAAGCAATATTTTCTATTGTTGAAAAAATTTCGCCTCTTACAAATGATTCGCCTTTATTGGTATAAAAACTAATGGTTAAATAAGTTTCATTGTAGCCCAGCAATTTTGCCCCGATGGTATGTGTATTTGCATCATTCCATTCGTTCATATTTATAGCTGCGGTGAGAGTAACATTTGCGGAAAGTACAATGCTGGTTATTTCTTTTTTTGGCTTGGAAGAAAATAATTGCAGCATATTGTTATCCATAAAATAACGCACAGTGGTATCTGTTAAAAGATTTGCCTTTACAGTTTGCGAAAATGATTTTACGCACAAAAAAGAAAGGGAGATAAAAAGGAGTATATATTTTTTCATTTTTGGAAGAATTATTATTAGCAGGAATAATGTTAGTTTTTTATAAAGAGTACACGTATTATAAAACCGCTGCCGCACTACAATAATTATATCTATTGTAATTTAATAAAATAAAAGCGGGAGACTATAATTATTTTGACCGAGAAAGGGTTACAAGTAAAGATCAAATATCCTTACCATTAACCAAATATTTAATGCTTCTTGCTGCGCACGCCACGAAAGTCTAATTATTATGCGTTCGCTTTTTTATACACTCTTACCGCACACTTGTAGAACAATTATTTTGATAACTACTTTAAAAGGATTACAAATTAACTAATACAGCATTTAAAGCTGTTTCGTTCATGCCGGATTTTATTGCCGGATTGTAGAGCAGTTTTATCATTCTTTTATCAAAAGATGTGTACATAGTTGGAAAGGGAAAACCGGAAATGGCAAATAGAACAGAATAAAACTCAGGTAAACTTACATGCCCATAAAAACCCAGCGTATGCATTAATTCATGACGAATAATTCTACGTTGATTATTAATATCCGTACCGATCATGTCAACAAAAGCACTTCCTTTATTGATTATACCATTATCTCTATTCCAATACAGATAGGCAAGTCCTATGTAATTAGAGGTTTGTGGAACAACTTGCGGCTCAGCAAACAGGTAAGTGTTTCTATCAGTTAAATACACTTTTATATCTGCAGCAGTATTATTGGTAGTTCTGGTAATTATAAGGTTTGTATCTGCCAGTGTATTTAGTTCAGATATTATTGAATCAAGTTCCGTTGTTAAGGTCGGATAAACGGTATCAACTAAATATATAGAAACATTTTTAGACCATTTGATTATGATACCATTCGTAGCATTAATAGTCATTTGTTTAAATGCAGTTATTTCATTTGCAGAATAGTTTTTACCAACCAAAGGAGGAGTAACATTTTGTTGTTTAATTGAAGATGTATCTTTTGTACACGAAATAAAAATACAACAAAGACAAAGTAGTAATAAAATAAAATATTTAATCATGGTAATTATCTTTTAAAATCAACAATGGTTAAGCCTTGGTGCGTAACTCCCGCAACAACAAAGTAAGCGAATAAACCAATCTGTTATTATTTAATACTTACTTTTTATGTCTGCCGTTTCGTAGAACACAAAATGTTAGTTAGGGTTAATAAATACAGCTTATTTTAATTTACTAAGTTGATTTGTTGTTATCTTAATTACTAAATGCGAAAGAATCTTGCTGAAGAATATTAATTTTTCAAAGCCCACACAGAAACCGACCCTGCAGTACAATAAAAAACTGCTTCGCCATTTTCATCTATTTGTATTTCCTGCTCGCAGAGTTTTAAAAGATCAGTATATATTTTGCCGGTATGCTTCTTGCCGACATACATTTTTTTTTCGCCTTCATCCCCGTTGGATAATAATATAGCACAGGAAGATTTTTCCATTTCATCAGATCCTTCTCTCGTCCACCCAATACAATTGTTATGATCTAAATAATCATGCTGCTCTCCGTACGCTATATTTTCTCTTGCCTTTAGCAGTTCATGAATATGCTCGCAGGCAGGCAAATGAATTTCATATTCGTTGCCGTCGTTTCCTGGTCCTTTATAATTTGTGCCCACCATATCCGGATAAAAAACACAGGGATAACCTGCTTCTCTCAGTAATATCAATGCGTATGCTATGGGCTTAAACCAAGCCTCCACAGGGGCTTCCAGCGATTGTAGCGGCTGCGTATCATGATTATCTACCACAGTTACAGATAATAAAGGATCTGTAACAGTAAGGGTATCGTTAAAAATTGTCGTCATGTCATAATCGCTGCCAGCATTGGATGCCTCATGAAAATTTTTTTGCAGACAGGAATCAAATAAACTCATTTTTCTTTCTGTAGCTACAATGTATTTTTGGAGTAGGGATAGATCTCCCGGGGCCCAGTATTCGCCTACAGCAAAAAGTTTCGGCTTGCCGGCTGCCCGCATGTGGTTAAGCCAGTCGTTATAAAAATAGGGTGGTATATGTTTTACAGCATCCAATCTTACGCCATCAAAATGTACCGTATCTCTATACCAGTCGCCCCATTTATTTAACTCCTCCCTTACTTCGGGGTTGCGAAATTCTACGTCAGAATACATGAGGTAATCATAGTTGCCTTTTTCATCGTCTATCATATCTTCCCAGCTTTCGCCTGCATCATTTAAAATACTGTACACCCCAGTTTCTCCTGTACGGTTATCAAAATCCACCCCTGTAAAATGCTGGTGGTTCCATTTAAAATCAGAATAATTATTTTGCCTTCCGCTAAAATTAAAAATCGTAAACGCCTCTATTTCTATGGGCTCGCTTATTTCTTGCAGCCGGTTATTTTCATTTACTTTTTTAGCATGAACCACTTCAGTTTCATCGCCACCTGCTTTGTGGTTCAGCACAATATCCACATATACCGCTATGCTTTGTTGTTGCAAAGATTTTACGCAGGCTATATACTCGTCTTTAGTTCCGTATTTTGTACGTACCGTTCCTTTTTGATCAAATTCGCCCAGGTCATAAATATCATACACATCATAACCTGTGCTCACATTGCCATCATTGGCTTTAAAGGCAGGAGGAAGCCATACGGCTGTAATACCCGTCTTTGCTAGATTTGCAGCATCTTTGGCTATTTCATTCCACAAATTTCCATCTGCATTGCTGTACCAGTGAAAGTACTGGAGTATGGTATTGTTTTTCATTTTTTTTATTAAAAGGTTATAAATTTTTTATATCAAACAGGTACTTTTTTGAAACTAGTATATTTTTAAAACACATTTTTTAATTATTTTATTTTCATTAGATATAATTTTTTTGAGTAAAAAATTTATAAAATATGCTGAATTTTTTTTACTTAATTAAATAAATATCATTTTAATAAATAAGTTGAATAAAGATATTCAATACAAGTGAGTGACACAACGATGATGATTATAGTTGCTGTTATAGCTGATGCAAAAAATAATAAATTTAAACAACCCTTCTATTTATTTTTTCAAAAATTATCATATTCTTTCTTAAAACTTCAAATAACGTTCCAATCACGTTTGTACCAGTATTGTTTATTTATTTCTACAAAATTGCCATAGCGTTAATTTAATATGCTTTTAGTTATTTTTGCCCCCAGTATGAATTTGGAATATAGTAGCAACGAATTATATCTTTTAAAAAAAATAGCCGCAGCCGCAGCCAGTGTGGGGGTTGAGTGTTATGCTATTGGTGGTTTTGTGCGGGATAAAATAATGTGCAGGCAAACCAAAGATATAGATGTAGTGTGCGTGGGAGATGGTATTGCGCTTGCAGAAGCCACTGCAAAATTATTTGCGCCACAGCCGTTTGTCAACATTTTTAAAACATATGGCACAGCACAATTAAAAATACAAATAAAAGAAGAATGGATGGAAGTGGAATTTGTGGGCGCAAGAAAAGAAAGTTATCAAACAGAAAGCCGCAACCCGCTTGTAGAACAAGGCACTTTGAAGGATGACCAGCTTCGGCGGGATTTTACTATTAATGCAATAAGTATTAGCCTAAACGAAAAAGATTTTGGAATATTGAATGACCCTTTTGACGGGCTGGGAGATATTGAAAGAAAGATTATAAAAACACCGCTTACTGCGGAGCAAACATTTATAGATGACCCGCTGCGGATGTTGCGTGCTATTCGTTTTGCAAGCCAACTTCAATTTAAGATAGAAGAAAAAACACTGGCTGCTATTGCATCAAATGCAAAGCGCATCAGCATTATTACTAAAGAAAGAATTGCAGAGGAGTTAAATAAAATTTTACTGAGCAATAAGCCTTCTGTAGGATTTGACTTGTTGTATAAAACTGGTTTGCTACAGCTTATTTTTCCACAAATGACGGCACTTGCCGGTGCAGAATTTATTGATGTCTACGGCCACAAAGATAATTTTTACCATACGCTGCAGGTTGTGGATAATATTGCGCAAACTACAGATGATTTGTGGCTGCGGTGGGCGGCTGTACTGCACGATATTGCAAAACCTGCTACAAAAAAATTTGAAGAAAACCATGGGTGGACGTTTCATGGGCACGAAGTGGTGGGAGGGAGAATGGTACCCAAAATATTTGCACAATTAAAATTACCCTTAAATGAAAAAATGAATTTCGTTCGCAAAATGGTAGAAATGCATTTGCGCCCTATAAGCCTTACCAAAGAAAATATTACAGATGCTGCTATACGCCGTTTATTGTTTGATGCCGGAGAAGATATTGACAGCCTTATGAAACTTTGCAATGCAGATATAACTTCAAAAAATAAACAAAAGGTAAAACGATTTTTAGAAAATTTTGAACTCGTTCGCATACGCTGTGCAGCCGTAGAAGAGAGCGATAGCCTGCGTAACTGGCAGCCTCCCATTACCGGAGAAATAATTATGGAAGCATTTAAATTGCCGCCCTCTAAAAACGTAGGTATAATAAAAGATGCCATACGCAATGCTATATTAGACGGAGAAATAAAAAATGATTACGATGCTGCATATAACTTTATGCTAAACAAAGCAAAAGAAATGGGACTAAATTAATCTACAAAAAATGTACGGGTACAAAAGAAGGTGAGCAGGACTTTACTTGCGTTTTACATAAGATCATACTTATAGCTTATTTTTTAAAAAATACATTTTATATTATTGCGCTTTTTTATAGCAATGAATATTTTTTAAACAAAACAACTAAATTTGCCTCATGGCAATATTAAAATTTCGGGTTTATTTTCAGGAAGATGAAAGTATTTACAGGGATATAGTTGTGAAACATACACAAACTTTCTTTGATTTGCATAGTGCCATTTTGCGAAGCTATGAGTTTGACAGTAAACACCAGGCTACCTTTTACCGTAGCAATGATAGCTGGCAACGGGGAAAAGAAATTTCTGTAGAAAAGTATGACAAAGAGTATAAAGCAGAGCCGCTCATTATGAACGAAACAGCTATTAATACTGAGATACGGGATCCCAATCAAAAATTTATTTATGAATACGACTTTACTAAAAACTGGCATTTCATGGTAGAGTTGATTAATGTAGATAAGGAAGAAAATAAAAAACTAGAATATCCTGCCTGCGTTCGCTCCGAAGGAATTTCCATATCTCAATATGGCACAAAAGGGCTGGTGGATAAACGCCTTGCCGAAATGGAAGAAAAATATGATCTTAAGCCGGAAGCATTACAGGAAGGCTATGGTACGGAAGGTGAAGATGGAAGCGGGGAGGAGGCAGAGGAAACGCATGATGAGGGTGAGAATGAAAGTGCAGAGGAACAGGAAGATTTTTAAAAAAGTAAGTATTTTGGTAAAAAAAGTTATCATTATAGCAGGCCCTACCGCTTCAGGAAAAACTGCACTTGCTATTAAAGTTGCAAAATATTTTAATACCCATATAATATCTGCAGATAGCCGCCAGTGTTTTAAAGAATTAAATATTGGCGTTGCAAAGCCTTCGCTGGCACAGCTTTCCGAAGTTCAACATTATTTTATTAATTCACATTCTGTTACACAAAATACATCTGTGGCAGATTTTGAATTATGTGCACTTGCAGCAGCTGAAGAAATATTTAAACAACAAAATATTGCTGTTATGTGCGGAGGAACGGGGTTGTACATAAAAGCTTTTTGCCAGGGGCTGGATGCTATTCCTACTCTAAATGAAGATATAAAAAATACCATAGCACACAGTTTTGCTGATAGTGGCATAACATGGCTACAACAAAAATTGCAGGAAGAGGATCCGGTTTTTTTTGCAAAGGGTGAAATGAAAAACCCACACCGTATGCTCAGGGCATTGGAGGTAAAAAGATCCACAGGGTTATCTATTTTGCAACACCAAACCAAACAAAAAAAGCAACGGAATTTTGATGTTATAAAAATTTGTTTGGATGTACCAAAGTCAATTTTATATGACCGTATAAACAACAGAGTAGATGATATGATGCTGCACGGTTTAGAAAAAGAAGTACATCATTTGCAGCCTTATAAAAAATTGAATGCATTGCAAACAGTGGGCTATAAAGAACTTTTTACTTATTTTGATAATAACATTTCATTGGAGAAAGCAGTAGATTTAATTAAACAAAACAGCCGTAACTATGCCAAGCGGCAAGTTACCTGGTTTAAGAAAGAAGAAAATATACAGTTAGTACCAGCAGATATAGATGCGGTGATGAAAGCTGTAAAAAGGTTTATGTAACAAGGCAAAATGTTATAAATACTATATAACTGCTACACATTTATTATAATGTCCAATCCACAATTTCATTTTCCTTTTCTTTTTGATATGGAGTTGTTATTTTAATATAATTATCTGAATATCCTTCCATCATCCCATTTTTATTTACACTTTCAAATAATACTTTTCTTGTTTCGCCAATATGTTGTTGTGTAAATGCCTGCATTTTTTGGTAGCTAAGGTTTCGTAGTATTTTGTTTCTTTCATTACGTGTATTTACAGGCACAACAGGGGCGAGGGTAAGGGCATGCGTATTGTCCCGCTCACTATAAGTAAACACATGCAGGTAAGAAATATCTAGCCCTTTTAAAAACTCCACCGTTTCTGCAAAGTCATCATTTGTTTCGCCAGGGAAACCCACAATAACATCTACCCCAATGCAGCAATGCGGCATTAGTTCTTTAATAAGGGTTATTTTTTCTGCATACAATTCCTTTTTATAACGGCGGCGCATAGCAGCTAATATTTTGTTGCTGCCGCTCTGCAATGGTATATGAAAATGAGGCATAAAATACCTGCTCGTGCTCACAAATTCTATAATTTCATCATTCAGTAAATTGGGTTCAATAGAAGAAATCCGGTATCGCTCTATACCATCCAACGCATCTAATTTTTTTATTAAATCAAAAAAGTTTTCTCCACTCTTTGTAATGCGTATACCCTGCTGCCCGTTGGAGATGGGAAGAGTGGTGCTTTTTCCGAAATCGCCCAGGTTTATCCCGGTGAGTACAATTTCTTTTGCACCGCCTGCTGCTATTGTTTTTACATCAGTTATAATATTTTCAATTTCGTTGCTGCGGCTTTTACCACGGGCCATAGGTATGGTACAAAAACTACAGTTATAATCACAGCCATCCTGTACTTTTAAAAAAATTCTGGTGCGTTCATTTATAGAATGTGATGGCACAAAAATGTTTACATCTTCTACATCGCAACTGCATATTTTTGTAGGATCGTTTTTGCTTACTTCTTTTAAATGCTGTGCAATATTAAATTTTTCTGCAGCGCCTAATACAAGGTCTACACCCGGTATAGCTGCTATTTCCGCAGGTTTTAGCTGGGCATAACAACCGGTTATTACAACGAGTGCTTCCGGTGCTTTGCGTTGTATTTTTCTTACAATCTGGCGGCACTCTTTATCTGCATTATCAGTAACGGAGCAGGTATTTATTACGTACACATCCGCCACTTCATCAAATTGTTTTTTAATGAAGCCATCATTTTCCAGCATGCGACCCAGCGCTGTGGTTTCACTAAAATTTAATTTACACCCGAGGGTGTGTAAGGCTACTGTTTTTTGCATTGCCGCAAAATTAATGAATTTGGTTGTATCTCATTTGCTAATAAACTATTGCTATTAATACTAATTACTACTCTTTCGTTTTCCATTTTCCACTTCTCAAATAAATAAAGGAGAGTACGAAAATAATTGTCCAGTATACAAACTCATTGCTCCATGCTATGGCAAGAGATATGTAGCGCATTTTCATAAAGTAAAAAGTATAGAGCATGTAAAAACTTATGGCCACAATTTCTATCCCTAAATTTACTTGTGTTTTGCCGGTGCCTGTTACCCCATTTAGCCAAATGTTTGCAATGCTCATAAATATCATGCCGAGCGATACCATTCTTATAACCGATATACCTTCTGTAACAAACTGCCCGCTTTGCCCAAAAAGGTTAAAAAACGCAGCCGGAAAAATATTAAGTAGCAATACCATAACACAGCAAAAACCAATACTCCAGTACATTATTCTTTTAATGGCTGGTAAAATATCATCTTCTCTTTTTTGCCCCATTAAATTACTCACCATCGTATTGCTGGTGCTTGCAAACGCCCATACAAACACACCAGTAAGGCCAAATACATTTCGCATAACATTGCTTATGGCTTTAGCTACATCTCCTATTTTTTCCAACAATAAAAAAAATATGAGCCAGGTAGTTACACTTATTACATATTGCATAACCAATGGTAGAGATACTTTTAATATTTGCTGATTTATATCTTTATTAAAACGAAAGCTTTGCAGGAGATCATATTTCTTTTTTAACCCGGATATAATGAGTACGCCAAAAACAACCAGCATGCCCGCAAACTCAGCAATAACAGATGCTACAGCTGCTCCATTAAAACCCATTGCGGTAAAACCTCCATGTCCAAATATGAGCAGGTAATCAAAAATAATATTGGTTAAAGCTTCGCAAATAAAAGCAATCATTAAATATTTACTATTGAGCGATGCTACTAGAAACGCATTACCCATTTGAAAAAGATATAAAAAGGGCAGGCCAAAAATCCTAATTTTTAAAAAGCTCATCTCTTGCGGGTACGAGGCTGCATCTGCTACAGAGCGCATAATAAGAGGTGCAATAAACCAGGTAAATAAAATACCCACAGCAGCAAATTGTAAACTTATGCGAATACCCTGCGACAAAATTGTT
This sequence comes from Ferruginibacter sp., assembly GCA_025350645.1. Classification (GTDB taxonomy): domain Bacteria; phylum Bacteroidota; class Bacteroidia; order Chitinophagales; family Chitinophagaceae; genus Ferruginibacter. The sequence continues at coordinate 33,567 of JANXXM010000175.1, read as the reverse complement.
TTAAAAACCTCTGGGTTACCACTGCCCGCATTGCGGGAAAAAACACTTTGCATGGCATTATTAAGCCCATGCCCAGCTACTGCAAATATTAAATAGAAAACTCCTGTAATGCCTGCATTACCCAATGCAGTTTCGCTTACCCGTCCCAAAAAAATACTGTTGGTAAGCATATTTATTTGCGGTATAAGTATAGAAAGTGTTATTGGTAGGGCAATAGAAAGAATTTGCCTGTTGGTAACATTTACTTTTAAGTTATTTATTGCGGTTGTACTTTCCATAAAGTCAGCAAAAATATCTTATTTTGCCTGCCTAAATTCATTGATAAAATCAATAACTAAAATTTTATAGCTCGGGTATATATTTATTGATATTGGGTGAACCAGTTATATAACGAAATAGGAGCGATAATAAAATAAATAAACCACATGAACATTGCGTTTAAAATACCACCACAGCTTACTGATTTTTCTGCATTTCATTTATTGGCAGAAGTAGGTGGGGACGAAGTTTCTTTTTTAATATTTGAAAAACATCCGTTTACCCTGCATGGCTTTTATACTTTTAATTTTGATAAAAGTCTTTATATAAATGACCTTGCAGAAACGATTGAAAGTATATTTAAAAGCGAAACTATTTTGCACAAAAAATTTGCATCCAAAAAATTATTTTATAATGTTAAAGAAATAGCATTACTGCCGGAAAACTATTTTGTGCAGCAGCAAAAAGAAAATATCTGCAACCTTCTTTTTGGAGAAGATAAGCGAAAAATATGCTTTGATGAAAACATGCAAAATGCTGATATAAAAGTTGTGTACCGGGTGCCGCAAAAAGCTTTGTCATTAATGAATATTGAATTTGGCAATGTTGATGTAAAACATGCTGTGGCACAAATAAAAAATACCGGAGAAGCAAATATTATGGATTGCCTGGTGTACCACACTACTATAAGGCTCACGTTATACAAAAATAATAAACTGCAAATTGTACAATACTTTGATTACACAGCACCAGCTAATGTAGTATTTTATTTATTGAATGTATGTAAGCAATTTGATGTAGCACCAGCTGAAATAAAATTATTATTAAGTGGTATGATAGCACTCAACTCTGCATTGTACGAAGAAATTTATAAATACTTTTTAAATATTTATTTAAAAGAATTGCCTCACAATGTTTTGTTAGCAGATAAATTAAACGAACATCCGCATCATTTTTACACACACTTAACCGAGCTTGCACAATGCGTATAATAAGCGGTATACATGGTGGAAGACGAATTTCTCCACCTGCAAATATGCCGCATACCAGGCCCACAACCGATATTGCAAAGGAGGGTTTATTTAATGTACTACAAAACCAATTAGACTTTGAAGACCTTAAAACGCTGGATCTTTTTGGCGGCACCGGTTGCATAAGTTATGAGCTAGCCAGCAGGGGAGTGCCGGATATTACCATTGTGGAGAAAGATAACAAGATGTACGACTTTATTAAACAAACCGCTGAAACACTGCGTTTGGAAAACTTTAAAATTATAAAGTCTGAAGTATTTGGTTTTATAAAAAGCTGTACTGAAAAATACGATTTTATTTTTGCAGGTCCGCCTTATGCACTTGCCACTATTGATGATTTACCGAGGTTTATTTTTGAAAAAAAACTGCTAAAACCCGGCGGTAGATTTGTGCTGGAACATACGCCCCGCAATGATTACAGGAAATTTGATTTTTATGTGACGGAAAGAAATTATGGTACAACTATATTTAGTACGTTTATTAATGAGTAATATTTCGAATCTCTGTTGCTAAAAATGTTAAACTGCTTACGGGCTGCGGGATAGCAGCGGAAATCCTTTTTTGTTTTCCGGCCTTTGCGGAAACAAAAAAGATTGAAGCGAATAGCCCGAACAAATGCTGAATTTTTGTTGCTGGCGAAAGCGCAAAATAAAAATGTAAATAATTTTTAATGACAAAAAGTAAACTGCGTAAATTATATAAAGAGAAAAGAACAGCTCTTTCTCCGGCCACAAAAAGCAGGTTGGAAGATTTGATGCTGATACAGTTTCAAAGCCTGCACCTGAAAATACCTGATATGCTGATGACTTATGCTCCTATAGAAACGATGAACGAATACAACCCTATTTTAATAGAAGAATATTGTTTTTTTAAAAACCCGGCCACCACATTGTTATATCCGGTTGCAGATAAAATACATAACAACTTAAATATTTTTGCAGTAAAAGAAGATACGTTATTTGAGCGGAACGAATACGAAATAGATGAACCTATAAATGGTAAAGAAACTGCACCGGAGGCAGTAGGGTTAATGATTTTACCCTTGCTTGCATTTGATGTAATCGGCTACAGGGTGGGTTATGGTAAAGGTTACTATGACAACTTCATAAAAAAATGCCGCCCGCAAACTATTAAAATTGGTTTTAGTTTTTTTGATGCTGATGAAATTGAAGACACAAATAACTTTGATGAAAAAATGGACATTTGCATAACACCAGATCGTATTTATCAGTTTTAAAATTTTCAATTTGCTTAAAAGTTTCCGATATCTTTTGTTTCCTGTTTCGCTTGTGTATGGTGCGGTAGTATGGGTGCGCAATTTTTTGTTTGATAAAAATATATTGCGTTCCACCAGTTTTAATTTTCCTTTAATTTGTGTGGGAAACCTTGCTACTGGCGGCACCGGCAAAACTCCCATGACGGAATATTTAATGGAGCTGCTGCAAAACGATTTTAAAACGGCTACGCTTAGCCGTGGGTATAAACGAAAAACAAAAGGGTTTACTGTAGCCGGCGATGCTTCTACTGCATTGGATATTGGTGATGAGCCCATGCAGTTTCACCAAAAATTTAAAAACGTAACAGTGGCTGTAGGAGAAGAGCGGCTGGTAGCAATACCACAATTACTACACGAAAGGCCAGCAACGGAAGTTATTATTTTAGATGATGCTTTCCAGCACAGGCAGGTAAAAGCCGGCCTGAATATTTTGCTTACAGAGTATGGAAACCGCTATAGCAGAGATCTGATGATGCCATCGGGTGATTTAAGAGATATAAAAAAAAGCAGCACCCGGGCAGACATTATTATTGTAACAAAATGCAAAACCGATTTAACTGAAGAGGAAAAAAAGATAATTGAAAAAGAATTAAAGATTTTGCCGCAACAAAAATTATTTTTTACAGCAATATTATATGGCAGGCCTTATCATCTTTTTAATAGCGAAAAAACTGATATTAATATTGCCCATGATGCGTTGCTCATAACCGGTATTGCGAACCCCCGGCCTTTAAAAAATTTTTTGACAAAGCACGTAAAGAGTTATGATATGCTGCGCTATCCGGATCATCATATATTTAACAGCGGCGATTTAAAAGACATAAAAAAGCATTTTGAAAAACTGCCAGCAGAAAATAAAATAATTGTAACCACAGAAAAAGATGCCGTGCGGTTACAGAAATTCGAAAAAGAATTGTTATCCTATCCCATATTTGCGCTACCGGTAAAGCATCATTTTTTATTTGGTGAAGCTGCTGCCTTCAATAAAATAATGGTAGATTTTATTAAAGGGTTTAAAAAACAATAGTCTTTCGGTTTATATTTATTACAAACGGTATCTACGAATGCTTCCGTATATGTATTTTTGTGTTTCTTATTAAATGCTAAAATAATTTCATGAAATTTATTTTTACCCTTCTTGCTATTTTAATTTCTATGCTGGTACAAGCTCAAAATACAGTAACTATAAGCGGTACAGCCAAAATTGATGATGGCAAACCCTTGCAGAATGCTACTGTTTTATTATACACAGCTGGTGGTAAAGACACGCTTCGCTCTATTACTAATATAAAAGGTGTTTATCGTTTTTTAAATGTAAAGCCGGGTAAAACAGGTATCATTATTTCGTATATCGGGTACAAAAAATTTAATGATGTATACGATAATACTGCGGCAAAAGGAGAGGCAGTGATACCGGATATTATTATGACACCTGGCGATAATATGCTGGAAACCGTAACGCTGGAAAGCAGCAGGGTACAAATAAAAGAAGATACGGTATCGTATAAAGTAGACAGTACCATGTATCGCAAAAATGATAATGTAGAAGCCATCATAAAAAACCTGCCGGGCGTGCAGGTAGATAAAGATGGAAAAATAACGGCACAGGGAAAAGAAGTAACCAAAGTAAAAGTGAATGGGAAAGAATTTTTTGGCGGAGATGTAAAAACGGCTACCAGAGATTTGAATGCCGATATGGTTGATAAAATTCAGATCATTGATGACTATGGAGACCAGTCTGCATTTACCGGGGTAAAAGATGGTGACCCTACTAAAACGTTGAACATACAATTAAAAAAGGATAAAAATAAAGGATATTTTGGGACAGCCTCTGCAGGAGCTGGAACGCAGGATCGTTACCTGGCTTCACTCTCCGTAAATAAATTTAAAGGCAATCAGCAATTATCATTAACGGGTAATATAAATAATACCAATGCAAATACTTTTGATTTTGGTTCATTGCCAGGCGGTATGGGGGCAATTGCAGGCAGCATGATGAGAAGTTTCGGCGGTATACGTGGGGGCAGTGGCAGTAATTTTTTTGGCGGTAATTCAGATGGTATCGGCATTATGAAATCTATTGGTGCAAACTACAGGGATGACTGGTCGCCCAAAATATCGGCGTATGGCAGTTATAGTTTTTCTGAAAAAACAAATACCTTGATTGCAGATATTAACCAACAAAATGTGCAGGCAGACAGTACAAAAACATTTACCAATAACCAAAGCAACAAGGATTATTCAATTACAGATAACCATCGTTTTTCTTTTAATATAGAGTATAAAGTGGATTCTTTTAATTATATAAAATTTAACCCCACGGTTACTTATCGAAAAATAAATGATAATTACCGGTCTGACTTTAATTATTTTAATAACAAAGGTGCTGTAATAAATACTGGGTTTAATACAGATATGAACGAATCTAAAACACCCAATTACTCCGGAAATATTTTATACAATCACCGCTTTCACAAAAAGGGCAGAACACTTTCTTTAAATTTTACTGCTGGCAAATCCACTACAGATGCTACTGATGATATTTTTAACCAAACCACTTACCCGCAAGGGTTACCGGTAATAGATCAATTTATTTCGCAGAATAATGATAACCACAATTATGGTGTAACTGCATCTTTTAATGAACAGTTATCAAAAAAAAGAAGCCTGGAATTTAATTATGCCTTCAACAAAAGATTTATAAGAAACGATAAAGAAACCTTTGATGTAAACGGTAATATAAAAACACTGGTAGATAGTCTCACCAATATTTATGAAAATATTTATATTACAAACAGGTTTGGAATAAATTTTAGAACTGTACAAAAAAAATATAATTATACTATTGGTGTTGCAATACAGCCAGCTACAATTGAAAGCAATTCATTTACAAAAAATGCTACCAGTTACAAACAAAACCTGGTAAACTTTTTTCCTGTAATACGGGTAGCCTACAATTTTTCCAGGAGCCGTTCTTTTAATTTGAATTACAATGGAAGCACCAACCAGCCCACTTATCAACAGTCTCAGCCGGTGTATGATTATAGCAACAGGCAAAATATTATATTAGGTAATCCAGATCTTAAACCGGAGTTTAGCAATACTTTTAGCATGCGCTATAACAACTTTAATTTTGTAAGTGGCGATGTTTTTTTTAGTAACCTAAGCGCATCGTTTACTAAAGATAAAATTGTGAGCAACATTATACCCCGGGATAGAGGTATACAGGAAACGAGATATTTAAACGCAAATGGCTATTATAATGTAAACGCATTTTATACCGTAAGCAAACCATTGCAAAACAGAAAATATGTTTTTAATATTGGTGGCAACATCAACTACAATAATAATATTTCTTACTTAAATTTTCAAAAAAACAAAGGAAATAATTTTGTGATCAGTCAGCGTTTTTCTATAGATTATAAAATAAAAAAATGGCTGGAAACCAGCGGCGGTATTAACTATTCGCTCAATGATAATAAATATAGCCTTAGTTCCTATAATAATAGTAAAATCAATTCTATAAGTATCACTCACTCATCGAGAATGTTTTTTAAGCATGATGTAAATTTTAGTTACGATCTGGATAAAAGCATAAACTCCGGCTATGCAAACAGTGTAAGTGCAAACCCGCTTATTATAAACGCAACACTAGAAAAACAATTGTTTAAAAAGAAAAACTCCTCTCTAAAATTGCAGGCTTTTGATTTGCTTAACGAAAATATAAGTGTGAGCAGGAGTGTTACTGGCAACGCCATAACCGATACCCGAACAAACAGGCTGGGTAGGTATGTTATGCTGAGCTTTGTGCTTAGGTTAAATAAATTTAGTGGTACACAACAAGGTGGGCAGATGACAATGCCCGGCGGAGGTATGAGAATGATGGGAGGATCACCACCGGGCATGTAAATGGTATTGGTAAGTTTTTTGCAATAAATTATGGGTTGGAAATCGTAACATTTCCTTCAATTTTAATTTCATTATCTTTTTCTATTGGAGCCGCTTTTGTATTTATTTCTATAACTCCACTAGTTGCATTTTTCCCATATTTTTTTGTAGCTTCTGCTCCTTTTAATACTTTAATATCTTTTATATTATTTGTAGGTATATCCTTTAATGCTTTTTGGCTGGATATTTTTCCATTTATAACTATGAGCGCAGATGAATAATTTGTGGGGATTACTTTGCCATCCTTAATAGAATCAATGTATTTTATTCTTTGGCTAGCATCTACAAAATAAATAGAATCCATTTTTACATGTAGAGAATTTTTGTATTTTTCTATACCCGGGGTTCCTTCTAATACTACAGCATTCTCAATAATCATAGCCCCTTTTCTTGCCTTCTCTCCCAACTTTTTTATTAATTGCGGGTTGCCTGCTTTATAAAATGTGGCTGTACCGCCTTTTATCAATTTATTATTTAATGCTTCAATATTGTATTCCTTTCCGTTTATTAAAATTAATCCCTGTAATACTGGTTTATACTTATTATCCAAATCAATAGTTACATCAGTTATCCGTGGGTGTTTTAAAAGTTCTTTGTTTTCAATTGTATCAGGCACTTTGGTTATACTAATGCTATTGCCATTTGGCAAAATGGTTGCTGCAGGCGGAGGCGTATCTCTCACTCCTTTGTCGATATTGGTTTTATAAATATTTTTATTTGCCGCAAAATTGCTTATTGCATTCAAAATATTTTTTGCAAATGTTTCCTGACCTTCATCAGATTTTAAATAAGCCAAATCGTTTTTGTTGGACATATAACCAGCTTCTATTAAAATGGCTGGAACCGTATTGGCATCCAGTACCCATATACCCTTGTGCCTTTGCATTGCTGTATTTGCAACTAATAATTTAAAATTGTTTTTAAACTGGCCAATAACTACGCTTGCAAATAGTTTACTCTTTTCCCCTTTATCACCATCGCTATTACTGGTAAAAATACTTAAACCGCTATGGTCGTCATTTTTTTTAATTGCTACGTCTAAATGAATACTCACAAATAAATCTGCATTATACTTTTGAGAAAAAGCTGCTCTCTCTCTCGGATCTTGGTAAATATCATCTTCCCTGGTAAGAATAATATTTATTTTATCATTGGTGTTTAGCGCTTTTATTTTTTTGATTAAAGCCAGTGTAACATCTTTCTCCTGGGTACCATCATCTGCAAAAGCACCACCCTCTTTGCCACCATGGCCTGCATCTATTACTACGGTTATAATTTCCGTTAAGCCCCTATTAATTTCGTTAGATTTTATTTCATTTTTTATTGGTTCATTATAATGCCTTGCCTTTAAAGTAAAGGCAGCAAATACCAGTACAGCAAGCGGTAACACCAGTAGCCGGCTAATGTAATTTGTGCGGGGGTGTTGGTTTTTTGTGATCATGGCGAGTCTTCGTTTTATAGGTGAATAAAAAAAATTATTTGCAATCGCAATAGAATGTTGCGGATAGGTGGCAGCGAGAATCATGGTGGCAAATGCAGCGGTATCGCCATCTTGTACAGCTTTCTTATCAGCTATAAATTCGTGTATCATATTCAGTTCTCTGCGTATAACCCAAAATACGGGGTTACTCCAAAATACGATAAGTACCAGGTTTATAAAAAGTTTATCCCAGGTATGCCGTTCCTGTATATGCGCTATCTCATGGCGAAAAATACGGCTGCCCGTTGGGCTGTGCATATCAATATTTTCGTTCCAAAAAATATATTTTAAAAATGAAAAAGGGGTGCCTCTTGCTGCATTAGTATTTACAAAATGTATATCTTCTATCAATATGCTTTTGTATTGTTTTAAAAGGGTACGGATCTTTATAAACATTTGCAAAAACAGTATAAAAAATAGCACACTTATTAGCAGGTATAAAAATGGTAGCATGTCTTTTAAGGTGAGCTGTTGTTTTGCAGGAGCAATAATAATATCATCCATAAAATCATCGCTGGCAGTAACAATCTGTAATATTTTTATCAAATTTGTTTGCTGTACCTGTGGCTCATTAAAAATATTAATTTTTAAAGTGGGCAATGTTATTGACAGCAGCACAATGGCCAGTAAATAAAAACGATTATATGCGTGAAAAACTTTATTGCGCAGCAGCAACCAATAATAACAAAACAAAACAGCGGAGCAAATAATACCTTTTAATAAAAAATAGGAAAATGCTATCATGATGTAAAAAATTTTTTCTGCAATATGAATGACAGATTTTTTTTGCAAGTAATGTATTTATTCAACTTTTCTTCTTTAGTTCCTTCAGCAATAACTCAAGATCGCTTATACTTAAATTATTTTCTTTTACCATAAAGGAAACTGCATTGCTAAAGTTGCCTTCAAAATATCCTTTTACAAATGTTTTCATAGTGGCTTTGCTATACGCATCTTTGCTTACAAGCCAATGGTACTGGTGTGTGCGGCCAAAAAGTGTAATACCAATAAATTCTTTTTCTACCAGTATTTTTACAATGGTGGCTACCGTATTGCTGTGTGGCCTTGGCTCTGGCAGTGCTTCCATTATCTCTCTCAAGAATGCTTTGTTTAATTTCCATAACACCTGCATTATTTGTTCTTCGGCTTTTGTAAGAGGCTTAATCATTTTCAAAATTTATATTCCAAAACTAATTATTTAGTTTTAATAACTAATAAATTAGTTATCCACATTTTAACAGGCTTACATTAAAAAACATTTTAAAACAGCCGTATGTATATTTACATTTGCTATTGATGTTCTTTAAACAAAGTTGTATTTGTAATAATGGATAGAGCGTTAAAACAAAATATACCATAAACAAAATAGTCTTCTACATCATTATGCGGACAATTGCTTACTTGGATAATAAAATTTAATAGAAAATAAAAAATTATATGGCAGAAGCTATCATTGAATTAAATGGCGTAAATATTTACCAGAGTAATACATTGGTATTGGGCGAAGTAAACATAAAAGTAGATAAAGGCGAGTTTGTATATCTCGTAGGAAAAACAGGTACTGGCAAAAGCAGTTTATTGAAAACATTATATGGCGATCTGGAACTTACAGAAGGGCAGGGGACAGTAGTGGGACATAACCTGCGGGAACTTACATGGAAAACCATTCCCTTTTTAAGAAGAAATTTAGGAGTAGTATTTCAGGATTTTCAATTGCTTACAGACAGAAATGTAAATGAAAATTTAAAATTTGTACTTAAAGCTACCGGCTGGAAGGATGAAAAATTAATGGATGAAAAAATTGCCGATGTACTGGATAAAGTAAACCTAAAAACCAAAGGTTTTAAAATGCCTTTTGAACTGAGTGGCGGCGAGCAGCAAAGAATAGATGTAGCTAGAGCATTGCTTAATTCTCCCAAATTGATATTGGCAGATGAGCCTACAGGAAATCTGGATCCTGAAACGAGTGATGAAATAATGCAACTGCTGTTTCACATTTGCAGAGATTTTGGTACAACCATTGTAATGGCCACACATGATTATGTAGTGATAAATAAATTTCCTGCAAGAACTATTAAAACCGAAATAGGAAAAGTGTGGGATAATGCAAAAATATAACGCTTGAGTCTTTCTATATTAATTCCTGTTTACAACTTTGATATAAATGAGTTGGTTTTTGCTTTGCTAAGCCAGGTACGTTTACAAAAAAAAACTGTAGAAATAATTTTGTTGGACGACTGCTCTGGTGCTGGCTTTAAAAACCAGTATATGCACTTTGTAAACACGCCGGAGGTAAAAGTTTTTTTTAATACAGAAAATAGAGGCAGGCAGCTGGCAAGGAAAAAACTTGCTACACTCGCCGCTTATGAAAATATATTATTTCTGGATTGTGATATGGTTATCATTAAACCAAATTTTATACAACAGTATAATCAAATTATAAAGAATGATTTTAGCGTATGCAGTGGCAGCCACGTATACAGCAAAACCAAACCTGACGATAAATCCAGGTTACTCCACTGGAAATATGGCAGCAACAGAGAAACCAGGCAAAAAAACGAAAGGCAAAAGCATTTTACGTCCGGCAATTTTCTGATCAAAAAAAATATTTTTAATGCAGTGCCAGTTCTGCAAAGTTTTGGTGGTTACGGCCACGAAGATACTTTTTGGGGAATGTGGTTTTACAATAATAATTATCCGGTAAAAAATATTGACAACCCAGTTTTGCATGCAGGCGTAGAAACAAATGCCGTTTTTCTAAAGAAAAGTATGGAGGCATTAGTTAATTTAAAAGATCTTGCCATGCAAACGGATCCTGAACTTTTGGCAAAACATGTAAAACTATACTACTGGTATCTTGGCTGTAAAAGGTATAAATTACTAGAAATGGTAGTATTCTTTAATAAAATTTTTAAAAATAGCTTTTATAAAAATTTGTACTCCGCAAACCCTTCTTTAAAAATATTCGATTTTGTGCGGCTGGCATATTTTATACAGTTATTTAATTAAAAATTTTTGCATAAAAATTCAATAATTTTTTTTCTTCATTTTGCCAGTTTAATTCTTTGGCAGCAGCCATGCAATTTTTATTAAGTGTTTTCCATTTTTCTTTATTTTCTATCAGTTGATTAAGTGCTTTTGCTATATTCTCCTTCGAAAGATCATCTATAAGCACCGCTATTTCATATTTTTTATTAATTGTATTGTAAACAGGATAATCTACACATAATTGAGGCACATACGACTGTATGTAATCAAAAAAACGATTGGCAAGACTAAAATAATTACTTAATCCGTTGTTTTCAAAAAGTGTAATGCCAATAAGCGCATGATCAGTATAGGTTTTTAATAATTCCGGACTAATTTTTCCTTTAAAAATAACCTTGTCCTCCAGCATTTCTTTTTTTACAAGGTTTACAGCTTTAGCATAAAAATTGCCATCTCCCAAAATCAATAATTTCCCTTTTACGTACTTCATTGCAGGTATCAGAGTCTCAAAACTTCTTCCTTCATTTACAGCACCTTGGTATAAAATATATTTTTCCTTGCCTGCGGCATTTTCCTGCTCCCGAAAGAGCGCAATATTTCTTATTACTTCAAAAGTGTTGCCATACATTTTTTTAAATTCAGCAGCTATCGGTTCGTTAACTGTATAGGCATTTTTAAAATAGGGAACTGTTTTCTGCTCTATTTTTTTCCAAAATTTATATACTCCAGGTCTTATTTTTATTTCTTTCATTTCACAAAAAAGCTCGTGTGCATCATAGATGCGTACAATTTTTTTTATTTTTGAAACATAAAAGCAAGGCAATATTGTATCCAGGTCAATAGCGCAAATCCCGTTCATATTCTTAAATAGCAAGAAAAAAAATAAACGCACATTATATTCTGCGTAGGAGAATTTTCCTTTTTCAAAAAAGCAGCGTATTCTTTTTTGTCTGAAACATTTATCTTCAAGCGCAATAGAGTTCTTCAATCTTCTGCCCACCAATACTATGGTATAGCCTGCCCTGGTAAGAGAAGAACAGATTCGTATCATACGCTGATCGTAAGAAAGATCAGTTGTTACAGTAAAATAAATGATGGGCAAACGAGCTTATTTTAATATGAGAATTATTTTTGAGGAGATAAAGTGTAATTATATATTTTTTCGATGATCTCAACTGTTTTCAGACCATCATAAGCACTTGCCATTTCAAAATCATCATCCGAAAGCGCCTTTATTAAATTCTCATATACTTTATCATGATTGCTCATGCTGCCATGATAATAGCCATAATTATTAGCGGTGTTTCCCGGCATTAAATGTATGGGTTCCGTATTTTTTATAGATTGATATTCGAGTTCATTTAAATACTGGCCGCCTATTTTTACCGTACCGTTTTCACCGAAAATGGTAAAAGAACCTTCCATATTGTGCTGAAAACTATTTACAGTATAATTTAATGTTCCCAAAGCACCATTCAGCATTTCCAGTAAAACAACCCCGGTATCTTCGATTTCTATTATTGGATGTTCAAAATTGCCAATCATTGATTTTACAGATTTTACATCTCCCAAAAACCAATACAGCAAATCTATAAAATGACTGAATTGGGTAAAAAGCGTACCTCCATCCAATTTTTTGGTGCCTCGCCAGGTTCCGGTATAGTAAGCTTCTGGCCTGTTCCAAAAACAATTTATCTGAAAAGAAAAAATATTTCCAAGAACATCTTTATCCAGCAACTCTTTTACAGCTATAACAGGCGGATTATACCTATTTTGTTTTACTACAAAAAGTTTGCAATTATTTTTTTCAGCAGTCACTATCATATTTCTTGCATCCTTAAGCGTTGTTGCCAGCGGTTTTTCACATAACACATGCCTTTTTGCCTGCAGGCTCATAATGCTGTGTACTGCATGCAAACCATTGGGGGAGCATATTATTATTACATTTACCTCTTTTTCAGCAAGCAACATTACCTCAGCCGATACGTAATATTTTGCGCCATACTCCTCTGCAAATTCTTTTGCACGGTCTTCAATAATATCACAAACTGCTACAAGTTTACCATACTTTGTAATTTGCTCAGCATGTCTTTTTGCAATTCTCCCACAACCTATTAAAGCAAATAAAAGATACATTTTGTAAAGTTACGTTTTAAGAAAAGCAAGTCTAACCACAAATATGCATAAAACACTTAAAAAAAATGTTTACCAGCTTTATAATTTGAAAGTTTTATAGTACTTTTGCAAAATATAAAAAGAAAATAAAACAATCGTTTTAAAAAAAATTAATTAATGTCGCATTTAACACTGGAAAAAACAGCAAATATCTTTTCAACCTATGGCGGTGCCGCTAAAAATACAGGTTCAATAGAAGGGCAGGTTGCATTGCTTACAGAACGCATCAACCACATTTCAAACCATTTAAAAATAAACAGAAAAGATTTTTCTTCTCAGCGTGGGCTGATGATGATGGTAGGACAACGCAAGAGATTGCTTACCTATCTTAGCAAGCATGATCTTACTGGTTATAGATCTTTAATTGAAAAACTAGGCTTGCGTAAATAATAACTTTATTGTATGTAATATTTTTGAATTTTTCCCAACTGTGTTTAGCCGTTGGGATTTATTCTTTATACATACCCACATTTTACATGAGCCAGATATAAATCTTGCTCTACAAAACATTTTACATGTCAACATTATTACAACCAAAATCGGTTACGTTTGATATAGGCGGTGGCCAAATGGTAACTATTGAAACAGGAAAAATGGCACGTCAGGCAGATGGAGCTGTTACCGTTCGCCAGGGAAATTGTATTTTACTAGCAACTGTCGTTGCAAACAAAGAACCTAAAGAAGGTCAGTCGTTTTTTCCGTTATCTGTTGATTATCAGGAAAAATTTTCATCTGCAGGCCGTATCCCAGGTTCTTTCTTTAAAAGAGAAGCCCGTTTAAACGATTATGAAATACTCACTTCACGCTTAATAGACCGGGCTTTGCGCCCTTTGTTTCCGGAAGATTATCTTTGTGATGTTCAGGTTTTGGTCTCTCTTATTTCTTCAGATGATGAAGTAATGCCAGATTCTCTCGCCTGCCTTGCTGCATCTGCAGCGCTGGCGGTTTCAGATATCCCTATTTCAGCAATATTATCAGAAGTTAGAGTAGCAAGGGTTGATGGTAAAATTGTTACCAATCCTACCCGTACGCAATTGAAAAATGCCGATATGGAATTTTTGATAGCAGCTACCAAAGAAAATATAATGATGGTAGAAGGTGAAGCAAAAGAATGCAGTGAAGAAGATTTGATTATTGCTATAGAAACTGCACATGAAGCCATTAAAAGTCATGTAAAAGCACAGGAAGATTTGAGAGATCTTGTTGGTTCTGCTACAAAGAGAGCATACACAAAACCTTACCGAAATGAAGAGTTAGATGCCAAAATCACAGCATTTGCAAAAGGTAAAATGTATGCTATTTCTTCTGCCGCATCTGCAAAACATGATAGAAGTGATGCTTTTGCCGCACTTAAAATTGAAACTAAAGAATTTTTAGGAGAAGAATTAGAAGAAGCAGATAAGAAATTAATTGGTCACTACTTCGGCGAATTACAATATAATGTAGTTCGTGATATGATTTTAAATGATCGTAAAAGATTGGATGGCAGGGGAACAGAAGATATACGTCAACTGGAAATGGAGATTGATATTCTTCCTACTCCTCACGGATCTGCATTATTTACAAGAGGCGAAACACAATCACTTACAACTGTTACCTTAGGTACGCCATTAGATGAATTGTTGGTAGAGAGTGCTCATCATTCTGATTACACTAAATTTTTGCTTCATTATAATTTCCCACCTTTTAGTACAGGCGAGGTAAAGATGATGAGAGGGGTGGGAAGGAGAGAAGTAGGTCATGGCAACCTGGCTATGCGATCATTAAAGCAAATGATGCCGGGAAGCGAATATCCTTATACCATTAGGGTAGTAAGTGATATCTTAGAAAGCAATGGCTCATCTTCTATGGCTACAGTTTGCGCTGGCTCTCTGGCATTAATGGATGCAGGTGTTCCATTAAAAAAACACTTGAGTGGTGTAGCTATGGGGTTGATAAAAAAGGGAGATCAGTTTGCAGTACTTACAGATATTTTGGGTGATGAAGATCATTTAGGAGATATGGATTTTAAAGTAACAGGTACACGTGAAGGTATTTGCGGGGTACAAATGGATATAAAAGTAGATGGCTTGAGTATGGACATTATGAGATCCGCCCTTTCCCAAGCAAGAAATGGTCGCCTGCATATATTAGATGCTATGTATGCAACAGTAGATGCTGCACGTGCAGAGGTAAAGCCACATGCACCACGTATGGTTAAGTTTACTATTGATAAAGAATATATTGGTGCGGTAATAGGGCCCGGCGGTAAAGTTATACAGGAAATACAGAGAGAAACAGGTGCTACTGTTAACATTGAAGAAGTAAATAATGCTGGAGAAGTAAGTATATTCTGCAAAGATAAAGTCGCTTTAGATAAAGCTTATACTTGGATTATGGGGCTTGTAGCTACACCTGTTATTGGCGATACTTATGAGGGCACGGTGAAAAGTATAAAAGAGTTTGGTGCTTTTGTAGAATTCCTGCCTAAGAAAGAAGGGTTGTTACACATTAGCGAAATAAGCTGGAAACGCCTGGAAACAATGGATGGCATATTCAAAGAAGGGGATAAGGTTAAAGTTAAATTACTGGATGTTGACCCTCGTACGGGTAAGTTTAAGCTGAGCCGTAAAGTATTAATGCCAAAGCCTGAGGCACCCGCTGCAAGGCCGCAGGGAAACGATAATAATTAATAATTTTTAAAAAATATAACTGCAGTCATTAATGTGACTGCAGTTTTTTATTTATGCAATACATCCAAATTTTATTTGAAAAAATTGATGAAGTAAAAAAGGATATGCTAATAGCAATGCTTGGTAATATTGGATATGATGGCTTTGAGGAAGAAGAAAATTTATTGAAAGCATTTATTCCAAAAATAAATTTTGATAAAAACCTATTAGATAATTTAATTGATATAAAACAGATAAAATATTTAAAGTCAGTTATTAAAGAAAAAAATTGGAATGAAATATGGGAAGCAGATTTTACACCTATTGAAATTTATAATCCGATTACATCTAAACCTTTTGTTTGTATAAGAGCGGGTTTCCACAAAGCTCAAAAATCTTTTGAATACGATATTATTATAACACCAAAAATGAGTTTTGGTACAGGCCATCATCCTACTACGCACCTTATGGTTGAACAAATGAGCCAAATAAATTTCCATGGAAAATCAGTAATAGATTTTGGAACTGGTACTGGAGTACTGGCCATTATTGCAGATAAAATGGGATCTGCTCATATAACCGCAATTGACTGTGATGATTGGAGTGTAAATAACGCAATAGAAAATGTAAAGAATAATAACTGCAAAAATATAAGTGTGATAAAGGCTGAAACGATTAAAGATATTTACAAAGGAGATATCATTTTAGCTAATATAAACCTCAATATTATTACAGATAAAATTAGCGAAATTAAAAATGCTTGTCACGCTGGAGCAACTATTTTATTTAGCGGAATTATGGAGCATGATGAAAAAAATATTATAGAAGTTTTAAAAAATGCACAAATTAAAATAACGCATATCTTTAAAAGAGAAAACTGGCTGGCAATTACAACGGTCTGTTAATACATCAATTTGTGGATTTCTTTCGCATGTAAATACGTAAGGTTTTCATTATTTTTGTAAATGCATTTATCTAAATATCAAGCATGAAGGAACTATTAATTATCATTTGCGCTTATCTTATTGGTTCTATTCCCAGCGCTCTTATCATTAGCAGAAAATTTTTTGGTATAGATATAAGAGACTATGGAAGCGGTAATATGGGAGCTACCAATACTTTTCGGGTGTTGGGTTCCAAATACGGTACTATAGTTATGATATGCGATATACTTAAGGGTGCATCTGCAGTAGCACTGTATAATTTTCTTCCTTTTTATTTGCATAGTACCAACGAACTTGAGCGTACAAATCTCATGATTGGTTTAGGATTAGCTGCAGTTGTTGGACATATTTTTCCTATATGGGCAAGTTTTAAAGGAGGTAAAGGCGTTGCTACATTATTTGGAATGCTTATAGCCATACAACCCATTATTGCAATAGCCTGCGTGGCAGTTTTTATTATTGTACTTTATCTTACGAGATTTGTTTCTTTAAGTTCTATTCTCGCCGGGCTTATGCTTCCTGTATCTGTGTTATGGATATGGAATGAGCATGAGGTATTGTACAGAATATTTGCACTGCTTGTTGCCCTATTAATTATTGTTACCCACCAAAAAAATATAAGTCGCCTCCTCCGCGGCGTAGAAAGCAGAATCCCAATTCTTAAATACAGGGACAGAAGAAAAAACAAGAATAAGTAAATGCTAATTATCTTTAAGAATAATTGGTACGGGTATTGTTTTAATCTTAAAGATAAAAAAATCATCATGAAAAAATTATTACTAATAATTGCCGCAGCAGGTGTTTTTGCTGGTTGCACTACAAATGCTGTTACTGGGCGTAAACAATTATCTCTTGTGCCGGAGGCTCAATTACAGGCTGATGCGCTCACTCAATACAGAAGTTTTTTATCTGAAAACAGAGTGGTAAGCTCCTCAGGTAACAGAGATGCCGAAATGGTAAAAAGAGTTGGATCAAGAATAGCAACTGCAATCACTTCATATTATAGTGCACAGGGTAAAGGAGATGTGTTGAGTGGTTATCAATGGGAATTTAACCTTGTAGATAGTAAGGATGTAAATGCCTGGTGTATGCCGGGTGGGAAAGTGGTTGTATATACCGGTTTGTTACCCATTACACAAAATGAAGCCGCATTAGGTGTAGTTTTAGGCCATGAAATTACACATGCTGTTGCACAGCATAGTAATGAAAGATTGAGTAAGGAATATTTATTACAAGGTATTGGTGGTGTTGCAGGTGCAGCAGCGGGCAATAGCCAGAAGGCAAATATTTTTAATGCAGTCTATGGCATAGGTAGCCAGGCTTATGGCCTTAAAAACAGCCGCAATCAAGAATATGAAGCTGATCATTTTGGATTGTTATTTTGCGCAATGGCAGGCTATAATCCGCAGGAGGCAATACCTTTCTGGCAAAGAATGTCATCAGCAGGAGGGGGAAACAAGCCACCAGAATGGCTTTCTACTCACCCTAGTGATGAAAATCGTATAGCAAGGTTACAAGGTTATATGAGTGAGGCACTGAGTTATTATAAACCGGTAAAAAAATAAAATCTAAATAAAAACTCTGCAATATTTGCGGAGTTTTTTATTGCATAATTCTTTGTAAAATATTCATTTTCTGAAATTGTATTATAGCATTAAACTACATTTGCCCTCTAAATTTAAAAGATGAAAGAAGTATATATTCTTGCAGCAGTTCGCACGCCCATAGGGAGTTTTGGCGGCTCATTAAAAGATATGTCTGCAACACAATTAGGAGCCATTGCCATTAAAGGCGCTCTCCAAAAAGCAGGCGTGGAAATAACTAAAATTGATGAAGTGATAATGGGAAATGTATTACAGGCAAATGTAGGGCAGGCGCCTGCAAGACAGGCTTCAAAATTTGCAGAGTTGCCAGATAGCGTAAACTGTACAACTATAAATAAAGTTTGCGCCAGTGGAATGAAAGCTATATCTCTCGCAGCCCAAAGTATTATATTGGGGGACGCAAATATTGTGATAGCCGGGGGAATGGAAAGCATGAGTAATGTGCCTTTTTATAGCGAAAATATGCGTTGGGGGAATAAATATGGTAACGTAACAATGATAGACGGACTTGCAAAAGATGGTCTCACAGATGTGTATGACGGAAAAGCTATGGGTAATGCGGCTGAGCATTGTGCTACAACTTGTGGTATAAGCAGAGAAGACCAGGATGCGTTTGCAATAGAAAGTTACACCCGTTCTCAGGCAGCTATAAATAACGGGAAATTTGATAACGAAATTGTGCCGGTAAGCATACCGCAACGCAAAGGAGATCCAGTTATTTTTGCAAAAGATGAAGAACCTTTTAATGTAAAATTTGATAAAATTGCAGGACTCAAAGGAGCTTTTGTTAAAGATGGTACCGTAACTGCGGCAAATAGCAGCACAATGAATGATGGTGCTGCTGCATTAATTTTAGTAAGTAAAGAAAAAGCAGAAGAACTGGATTTAAAACCAATAGCAAAAATAATAGGCTATGCTGATGCAGAGCAGGCACCGATAGATTTTACTACTTCTCCTGCTATTGCGTTGCCTAAAGCCATAATAAAAGCAGGGCTTACAATTGATGATATTAATTATTTTGAACTTAATGAAGCATTTAGTGTGGTAGGAATAGAAAATATAAAGCGTATGAAATTAGACCCTGCAAAAGTTAATATAAATGGAGGTGCTGTATCGCTAGGCCATCCTTTGGGGGCTAGTGGTGCAAGAATAATTGTTACACTAATAAATATACTAAAACAACAAAATGCAAAATATGGGGCAGCGGGTATTTGCAATGGTGGAGGAGGAGCTAGTGCTATAGTGATAGAAAATATCTTGTAAATTTTATAAGTTATTAAGTACAATAAAATTAAAACAAAAAGGAGCAAGGCTGTCTCAATATTCAAAAGATTATCACATTGACTCTGTCGAAATTGATAATTTTTTGGATTTTTAAAGTGTATGTAATGTTTAGACAAGGTCAACATTACATACACTTTGAAATTTTTAGAAAACCTCGTTCTTTTTTAAAAACAATTACCTAATTTCCCCTTTGCATCATTCTGAAGCCGCCGCCGGCACCATTCATTTCGCTCATTGGCTTTATATCTATATCTTTTGGTAAATCAAATTCCTTGTCAGCAACTTCTTTAGCGATATCTATTTTAGTAACTTTTACTTCCATTTTACGACCACGGGGCATATTGCGCTCGTACTGCATTACAAATCCTTCTATTTTTTCAAGTCCTGTAGTGCCACCAAAACTTCCAAACCCGCTAGTACCACCTGTTGAAGTAATATTTGTAAATTTTATTTCCGATGTATACCATACCGCAAGAGAATCTTTCGCAATTATTTTATCCGTTACCACGTACGCTTTTTTGCAAGTATAACCAGCTATTTTTTTTGTTTCGTTAGTATTAATTATAGTAATGTCAAATGATTTTGTACGAGGTAACCTTTGTTTTATTGCAGTATCAGTTTTAGCCCTCTCTTTCATCATACTGTCTCTCTTTTTGGCCATGGCTTCCATATCGTTATCAGAGGCATAAAAACCCATTTTGTTTCCCATTACTTCTATAATAGTAGTAGTTACTTTGGTTACATTGTTTCTAAAAATACTTCCCCGCCCCATCTCAGATTTGTATTCTGTTTTAGTGAGATCGTTTTTTATATAAGTAGTAGATTTTGTTTCGCCATCTCCAAAGTTTCTAAAATTTGCCCCAGGCCCGGCACCTGCAGCATTTGCTATTTGCGATATATCTTCATCCTCTGGAGCTATAACGTTGGTTATAGTACTTATGGTGGCTTGGTTAACTAATTTTGGCTGCGCTGTAGCTATGGCTGCTACTAACAAAAATGCCGAAAAGAATATCAATTTCATATTTTGGTTTTTATTTATGGTAAAGATAAGAAGCAATTATTTATCTACGAAAACATTAGTACTTTATTTTCGCAATCATTATTTAGAGGTAATAAGATCTATATTCCTGGATTTATCTTTACTTTCCCAGCGATAATGAATCGTATAAATATTTTTATCTGTTTTTAAACGGTACGGGATTTTAATGATCATATTCACCATATTACTTTCCATAGAACCGTTTACTTTTTTTAGCAATTTATCTGGAATTTTTATTTCTTTACCTGCTTTATCAAATACCCAAAAAATATTTTCCCCGCTCAGTATATCAGTAATATTTGAGCCGGTTATTCCTGCAAAATCTACACTGAGGTAAGCATTTTTTGGTGCAACCTTTATACTGGTATCTATGTTTACTATTATAGTCCCACACTTAATATTGTTAGCCTGTGCTGCAATACCAGCTTGTGTTTTAAGCAAAATGGTACTCTTCAATTTTGCAGGTAAAAATGCATTGTTTTGTGCAACAGTTTTTAGTGTATTAAACAAAAGAAACGAAAAAACTATGGTTATTTTTTTCATGTACTAATATCTTTATAAAAAGTAAACAATAGTTTCAACAAAAGTATAACATGCTTAGTCTAAAAACAGGAGATGCCTATGATGTGTAATAACAAGGCAATTGCAATAATGATGAAAACTTATTTTGCAACTGCAATTTTTACTTTTTTATTTTTTATTTTTTCATCCTTTACCAACTCCACTACATTACCAATTTTTGATTTTCTTACGGCTGCGAATGCAGAAAAATCTTTTACCTCTATTAACCCAATTTCATCTTTTTTTAAATTCCCTTTATTGGATAAGAACCCTACAATATCTATTTTATTTATTTTATCTTTTTTACCCGCAGCAATAAAAAGCGTACTCCATTTTGGTTTTTCTGGTATGGATAATTTTTCTGGAAGCTCAAATACCTGTGCAAACTCAGAGATGTACACCGGCAGTTTTTCGTCTTCGCTCCATATTACATAAACGTTGCCAGTAGCGTGCATGCGGGCAGTACGGCCATTACGGTGGGTAAAATTTGCTTCTTCATGGGGCAAATGATAATGCACAATATTTCTTATATCAGGTATATCAAGCCCACGGCTGGCCAAATCTGTAGTTACTAAAATATTAGACGTACTGTTACGAAATTTTGTAAGCGCTACTTCTCTGTCATGTTGCTCCATACCACCATGATAAAAAACATTTACAATTCCCTGCTCACCTAAAAACTGGCTGGTGCGTTCAACGGCATCTCTGTGATTGCAAAAGATAATAGTAGAAGTATTGTTTGCATAACACAGCAACTGAAGTAGTGTTTGCAATTTATCTTTGTCATCGGAGAGGAGGGTATTTATGCGGAGGCTTTCTGTTTGTTCAGGATTTTGTGGTAAAAAATTAATCACCAAGGGGACCTTCATTTTTACAAATTCCGGAATTTCTACTGCATTTGTCGCAGAGGTTAGCAAACGTTTTTCTACAGCGGGCAATGACCCAATAATGAACTGCATTTCTTCCAGAAAACCGAGTTCCAGACTTTTATCAAATTCATCCAGCACCAAAAATTTTACCTGTGCAATATCAACGTTATTTCTTCTTATATGATCTGCCATACGCCCGGCAGTAGCTATAATAATGGCTGGCGGCTGCACGAGATTATTTTCTTCAATTTCTCTTTTATGACCGCCATAACAGGTAGTAATTTTAAATCCTGTCTGCATTTGTTTAATCACTGTTTCTATCTGCAGCGCCAACTCCCGGCTGGGCACCAATATCATGGCCTGTACAAGTTTTAAAGATGGATTTAGAGAATTTAAAACCGGCAATAAAAATGCAAGTGTTTTGCCCGAACCTGTGGCGGATAATAAAATAACATCATTATTTTCTTCTAATCCTTTAATGGCAGCTTGTTGCATTTCATTTAAAGATTTTATGCGAAGCCTGTCCAGGTATTGCTCTTTATTATCTGAGAAAATCGTCATAATTACAAAGCTAAACTATTAAACCAGTATATGCTTTTCTTAAAGCAAGCTACAAGATTTGTATTTGCATATATTATGATTATATTTATTAAAATTTAGAAGAAATTTTTTATGAATATAGCAATACATACCTGTAGTAACTGCGATAATGAATTTTCAAAAGATTACTGTAATAATTGCGGGCAAAAGCTAGCTCACAAAATTACAATGAGCCATATTGGTCATGAATTATTACATTCTTTTACGCACGCTGACAAAGGTTTTCTTTATTTATTTATTCAGTTATTTATAAGGCCGGGCAAAGTTGCCAGAGAATATATTGCAGAAGGAAAACGTAAAAGATATTTTTTGCCCTTTCAATATATTTTAATCATCGGTACTTTAGCCGCATTTGTAGCCGTAAATTCTCATTATTTTGAAACAGCTATTACCGTTATTAACGGCGCTGATGCAGAAACAGCCAATAAAGCTAGACTTATGCATAAACTCACTACTTTTTTAAGTAAGTACTTTAATTTTTTAATCCTTTTGCAGTTACCCTTTTTTACGCTCGCTACTTTTATAGCGTATAGAAAATACCGTTTTAATTATGCAGAGCATTTAACGCTTCAAACTTTTATAACCGCACAAACAACTGTTATTACTATGCTGGTGATGCTGCTGATTTTTTTCATTAAAAAATCTGGGATTTATGTTGTTCCTTTTATGTCTTTGTTTTCTTTTAGTTTTCAGATATTTGCCAACTCACAATTTTTTAAAGAACAACATTTTAAAGGTATTCTAAAAGCATTACTGGCGAATATTTTAGGAACTA
Organism: Ferruginibacter sp.; assembly: GCA_025350645.1. Classification (GTDB taxonomy): domain Bacteria; phylum Bacteroidota; class Bacteroidia; order Chitinophagales; family Chitinophagaceae; genus Ferruginibacter. Next base: position 10,084 of record JANXXM010000175.1, on the reverse strand, counting down.
TTTTCTTTATTGTTTTTATGATGATTGCAATCTTTCTATTTGCATTATTTACAAAATAAAATTACTGATTGTATAAATTAATACTACAAGAAATAAATCAATTTGATTTTACTATAATTAATATTATGTTAAATAGAATATTTACAGTTATGCTTCTTATAAAAAAATATGGGATTATCCGCTGAAGGATAATCCCATAAACTGCAAGTTTTTAATATAATATCTAAGAAATAAAATATTTTACAATGCGCCTATTCCACCGCCTAAATCCCCTTGTTTAGATCTTTTAGATGCAAGTGATGGATCCATTTCTATTGCTTTATCGCACATGCCTTGTCCTTTATCTTTTTGACCTTTCTTTTGAAAATTTAATCCTGCCTGGTACAAAGCTTTACCATCTTTTGGGTTTTCTTCCATTAGTTTCTGGCAGTAAAATAAAGAACGGTCATATTGTTTTTGCTCATACAAAACCTGTGCAAGATCTCTTGTTATATCTTTATTACCAGGCTTTTTTTGTTGTATAATCATTAGCATTTCTTCTCCCTTAGAAAAATTGCCAGAATATAAATATGCATATCCAAGATTTTCATTAAAGTCATTCGATACAGGAAAACCTGCGGTTTTGGCTCTTTCAAATGCAACTAAAGCACTTTTAAAATTGTTGTTGTTGTAATATAGCAACCCAAGTTCATTTAGCCATTCCCCTTTTAATGGATCCAACGTTACTGCTTTCTCAAATACCGGCACAGCTTTTTTATAATCTTCCATATCCAGATAAGTGCGGGCTAGTGTATAAGTGGCCTGTGCATCTGCGGGTGCAGCTGCTGTGGCTTTAAGTAAATAATTAACCGCCTGTGGGTATTCTTCTTTCTGGTAATTACTCATTCCAATAATACGATCTGCATTGCTGCAGCCCGTACATTTTTTTGCAAATTCAATGGCTTTATCCCACTGGCGGTAATCATAATATAAATTGGTAAGTTCTTTTATTAGAGCCATATTATCGGGCTGTAATTCGTATCCCCTTGTAAAATTTTGCATAGCAAAATCTGTTTTTCGCATTTCTAATGCTGCATACCCATTTGCTATAAAAGCCTCCGTGTATAATTTGTTAAATGATATGGCTTTATCAAAATTTTGGGATGCAACTAAAAATCTTCCTGCATTTTTTTCTGCAATACCTTTTGTATAGTAAAATGCTGCACTATCTATCGGGGTGCCTGCAAAGGCTTTTGCAGAAGCTGTTACAGCTAAAATGATTAATAGGTTTTTCATAAAAGCTTATTGGCAAAGTTTATACCACTATTGGATTACCAAAGCACTTAACGCTGCTACATTCACTTTTATTTTGTAGATTTTTTTTCTTTTATCCACAACTTCACATTCTATAGAATGATTTAAATGATTGCCGCTACCCCAAAATTTTATATCGTTTGTATTAAGCAGTTCTTTCCAGTTTGTTTTTCCGTTTAAAATTATTTCCCAATTGCTTTTTGCTTTCTCAGATACATTTAAAATTATCACCACATCTTTACTTTTATCTTTACCCATGCGCCTGTAAATAATGATGCCATCTTTTTCATTTTGTAAACTCTCCCATTGAAATCCCTTTTTATCAAATTGCCATTCATGCAGTGATGGCTCATTTTTGTACAAATAATTTAGTGATTGTACACAGGTTTGTAAGTTGTGGTGTGCATTATGCTGCAAGAGTTCCCATTGTAGTTCGCTATTATAATCCCATTCGTTTGTTTGACCAAACTCGTTACCCATAAAAAGTAATTTTGCACCTGGGTGAGTGTACATATAAGTATACAATAAGCGAAGGTTAGCAAATTTACGAAACTCATCTCCGGGCATTTTATAAAGCATAGGGCTTTTGCCATGTACCACTTCGTCGTGGCTTATAGGAAGCATAAATTTTTCATCATAGAAATACATCATGCTAAAACTAAAATCATTCTGGTGTTTTTTTCTCTGGCGCCAGTCTTTTTTAAAATAATTAAAACTGTCATGCATCCATCCCATCATCCATTTCATACCAAAGCCAAAGCCACCCTTGCTTGTAGGGTTTGTTATACCTGCCCAGTCGCTTGCTTCTTCGGCTATGGTTTGCACATCTGGAAATTCAGTATAAATAACATCGTTCATATCCTTTAAAAAAGAGATAGCTTCTATATTATCATTTCCACCATTTTCATTAGGTTCCCACTCCCCCTGTGCCCGGCTAAAGTCCAGTCGTATGATAGAGTTTACCGCATCTACCCTTATTCCATCAATATGAAAATGTTTAAACCAAAAGTGTGCGCTGCTTATTAAAAATGACCTTACTTCTCCCCGTTTGTAATTAAAAATATAACTGTTCCAGTCTTTATGAAATCCTTTGCGCATATCTGCATACTCATAGGTGTGTGCACCATCAAACATATATAGCCCATGATCATCATTTGGGAAATGTGATGGTACCCAATCCATGATAACACCAATATCATTTTTATGCAGCTCTTCTATTAAAAACATAAGATCTTGCGGGTTGCCAAACCGGGAAGTTGCAGCAAAGTATCCGGTATCCTGGTAGCCCCAGCTTCCATCATAAGGGTGTTCCATTACCGGCATAAACTCTACATGCGTAAAGCCCATTCTCTTTACATAAGGTACCAGTAACGCTGCAGTTTTACGATAGGTGTTAAATGCTTCATGATTATTTTTATCCGGCCTCATCCAACTTGCAAGGTGTACTTCATACACACTCCACGGAGCTTCGAGAGAATTATTATAAGAGCGCTTTTTCATCCACTCTGTATCATTCCATTCGTGATACATATTCCAGGTAAGCGAGCAGGTGCCTGGCCGTAATTCTGCAAAATTTGCAAACGGATCTGCCTTATAAATTTCTTTTCCTTCAAAGCCTTTTATAAAATATTTGTATACCGTACCTTGTGGCATACGGGGTATAAAGCCTTCCCAAATGCCAGAGCTATCCTGCCGCACAAATAATGGGTGCAGCCCACGCTTCCAGCCATTAAACTCACCTACCACGCACACTTCTGTAGCATTAGGCGCCCACACGGCAAAATAATATCCATCGGTTTCTAATAAATATTTGTGGTGACTGCCAAATTTTTCATGCGCATAAAAAAGTTTCCCCTGCCCAAAAAGATGAACTTCCTCTTGGGTAAAAAGAGAATAGTTCCAAACCATTTTTGTGGTATCTATAAAATGATCGTCTTCGTATGCCATTTGGATTGCTATTGTACCGTTTATGTAATACCTGTTTAACTAAAATTTAATGTATTTTAATTTGCTGCTTATAAATAAAGATACACATTTGATTTACCAAATATAAGCTCCTACAAAACTAAACCGTATGATAAAAAAATTTTTACTCCTAATTGCCATTTTCTGTTTTATTAAAAATGCCAATGCACAAACGGTTTCGCAAGTAACTGGTTCTGTAAAGGATACCTCTTCTAATATAAAAGTAAAAAATGCAGTGGTATCATTGCTTACACCTAAAGACTCTGTATTGGCGGGCTTTGCAAGGGTAAAAGAAGACGGTAACTATACTATACAAAACATTAAACCGGGTAAATATATTTTAGTTGTTACCCATCCCCTTTTTGCTGATTTTGTAGATGACATTAAAGTAAATGATGCAAACGAAAAAATTTCCCGCATTGCATTAACCTCTAAAAGTAAATTGCTGGAAGCAGTAATTGTAAAATCTGGTAACCCCATAAAACTGCGAGGAGATACAACGGTATACACTGCAGATAGTTTTAAAGTAAGCGCCAACGCAAATGTAGAAGAGCTGCTTAAAAAAATGCCAGGCATACAGGTAGATAAAGACGGAAAAATTAAAGCCATGGGCGAAACAGTAGAAAAAGTTTTGGTAGATGGCGAAGAGTTTTTTGGTGATGACCCTGGCATGGCCGTAAAAAATTTAAGGGCAGATGCTGTTAAAGAAGTACAGGTTTTTGATAAAAAAAGCGAACAGGCTGAGTTTACCGGAATTGATGATGGCAAAACTAAAAAGACCATTAACCTGAAACTGAAAGAAGATAAAAAGCATGGATATTTTGGTAAAGTAGATGTGGCCGGAGGATTACAAAAAAAGATAGAAGACAGGTATAATGATAATATTTTGCTGAGTTCATTTAAAGGAAAAAGAAAAATATCCGGCTTCGTATTAAATGGAAATACGGGGCAAGATGGATTAAGCTGGCAGGACGAACAGAAATTTGGCGGCGGAAGTGATAATATGGTGGTAGATGAGGATGCTGGTTTTTCTTACTATGATGGAAGCCGCGGCAGCGATGAAGAAGTTTATATAAATCCGCAAAATGGATTTTTAACCAGCGTAAATGCGGGTATACAATACAGCAATAAGGCAGGGGAAAAAAGCACCATAAATATTTCGCCAAAATACAACCGGCAATCTTATGATAATACAAATTCTACTTATAGTAAAACATTACTGAATGGAGATAGTTCATTAAATGAAAACAGTTTATCTGCAAAAAATATAAACCGGTATAACTTTAAAGCGAGAGCTATTCTTGAAACAAAACTGGATAGCACAAATACCTTAAAACTTACTGGCAATACCAATTTTTATCATGTGGAAAGTGAGGAGAAAAGTTTCTCTTCTACTACTGATCAAAGTGGGTTGCTTAGAAATAGTTCTTCAAAAATATATGAAACCCAAAGTGATAAAACAGCACTCTCCGGCAACCTTGTTTTTAAGCACAAGTTTAAAACTGCCAGAAGAACTTTTTCTATAAATGCAGATTGGAAGAACCAGCAGAGTAATGGTAAAAATTATTTGCAATCGTCCAATTTTATAAAATTTGATAATAGTACACAGCTTATAGATCAAATGAAGGATTTTGATAAAACTACCACTGACTTCACTTCAAAATTTATTTATACAGAACCATTGGGGAAAAAATATGCGCTGGAATTAGGCTACCAGATTGGGTTTGATAATGGTAACAACAATCAAACAACTTTTACTAAAGCACCAGGCACTAATAAGTACGAATCAAAGGTAGATTCACTTTCCAACTATTTTAAACAAAATATAGTACAGCATACACCATCCGCTAAAATAAACTACAGTTACAAAAAATTTAAAATAAATGCAGGTGCTGGTATTGCGTTAACCAATTTTGAATTTAAAGATTTATCTCTGAATAAAAATTATAATAGAAATTACACAAACTTTTTTCCCTCTGCAGGGTTAAACTATAGCTACAAAGCCAGCCATAACCTGCGCATTAACTATAATGGAAATACCCGCCAGCCTACATTGAATCAATTACAGCCCCTTAGAGTTAACGATAATCTGTTCAACCAATATATTGGAAACCCAGATCTAAAGCCATCGTTCAGTAATAATTTTAGTATATCACACAACAGTTACAATTTTATAAAAGACGTTTGGACGTATCAATCTCTTAACGTAAGCCTTACAAACAATTCTATAACTAATAACCGAATTATTAATTACAACACAGGTGCTACCACCACACAACCCATAAATACCAATGGTAATGTAAATGTAAATTTTTGGGGAGGTACTGGTTTTAAAGTTAAAAAAATTGATACTCGATTTTTTGTAAATGCCAATGGAGGATATAGTAAGTATGCTGATGTTATCAATAGCATTAAAACTTTTTCTGAAAATCTTAATGCCGGTACATCTTTCGACATATCTAAAAGCAAGGAAAAAAAGTATGATGTAAATTTTTCTGAAAACCTGGATTTTAATCGCAGTAAAACATTCCAAAGTAATAGTAATATTAAGTATATCACGAACAGGGTATCCTTTAATGGAACTGTTTATTACAAAAAAGTATGGTCGCTAAAGAGCGATTACGAATTATTTTACAGGCAAAAAACAGCACAGGCGCCAGCTTTTAATAATTCTTTATGGAATGCCCGCCTTCAACGTACTTTTAAAAAAGATGAGTTTACTGCTTATATAAGCATAAGAGATATTTTAAACCAAAATACAGGATTGGATAGAAATTTTGACGGTAATACATTTACCGAAACAAGAAATGAACGCCTGCAACGCTATTGGATGCTCGGTTTTACGTGGAATTTTAAAAACAAAGCAGTAAAAGCTAAATAATCATCACCAAAAAAAAATAAAAAATGAAGACGCTCATAACTTTTGTAATAGCTTTTTTTGCCCTTGCAAATAGCAGTTTTGCACAGCAGTTTATAGATAAAGCTGCCATAGAATACGAAATGAAATCCAACATAAAAAAAACAATGGGAAACAGCTCGTGGGATGAGGCCATGATGAAAAATTCTTCTAATTTTAAAACAGGTTATTTTAACTATACTTTTGCCAATAATAAAAGTATTTATAAGTTTGACAGGTGGAGTGCAGATACTAAGCTACCGGAATTTATGCGCAAGACAGATGAAGAAAGTGTATGGTTTATGGATTTTGACAGTCACAAAATAAACATGCAGAAAAATGTATTTGGTTCTGTGTTCAACATAGAAGACAGTTTGCCAAAACTGGAATGGCGCATTACAACCGAAAGTCGCAACATTGCCGGTTTTAACTGCCGCAAAGCAGTAGCGAAAATGTTTGACAGTGTGTATGTATTTGCATTTTATACTGATGAAATTTTAATACCCGGCGGGCCATGTTCTATAAGTGGCCTCCCAGGTATGATAATGGGTGTAACTATACCCAGGTTGTACACTTCGTGGATAGCAACAAGAGTAAATGTAAATGGTATAAATACAGACATTATTAAACCATCTATAGCAAAAAAATATCTTAGCAATGCATTTGTAAAAACAACTGTAGAAGAACGTACAAAAGACTGGTTTGATGAAGGAGATGAGAGTGATGAAAATAAACAACAAAAAAACAGATTTATCTGGACATTGCTTTTATAATTTTTTAAATAAATAACAACGCCCTTCGATAATTAAAGGGCGCTGTTATTTAAAAACTTATGCCAGGCCTGTCTCTTCGGGAGTTTACCTGTCCTATTCCGATTAGTTGATCGCTGCGGTCTGTAAAACTTTTGTAATAAATAAGTATAGTGTAATTATTTTCTGTTTCCCAATAATTTCCTTCGAGTGTGTTTAAATAATCTCCTCCTTTTTCATCAGCAAAAATATAGGTGTAAGCATAATATCCCTGCTTCATAAATACACTGCCCTCGTACAATTTTGTATCTTCATTAAACTTCATTTTGTATTTTTCTGTGAGTTCATAATTAGTAAACTGCCCGGCTATAAAAAGATTTTTTTTATAAGGCAGCCCGCCAGGCGGTGCAAAACTAAAATTTACCGTAGCATAATCTCCCTGTGTAAAAGGGTTTATACTTTCATAAGTTGTAGTGCTGTAAGTGCCGTTATAATCCGGGTAATATAAATAACGTTGTGCACTTCTGTCTACATCATTTTTTACATACATAGTTGTAAAATTTTTTCCATAATCTGCATGGTCTATACGATCGCTTTGCAGGCGAAAGCTGCGCAGATCCAGCCACCGCCACTCTTTGCCTGCAGGAAAAAGTGCAATATTTTCGTTGCTGTAATCCAGCACATTTCCCCGTACAAATGTGGGTTTTATATCCCGCTGAGCATTATCCCACCGGTTATTCTGCAGCACTACCACTTTTATTTGTTGCGCAGCACTAAAAGCGTTTAGCTCCCCAGTGTTTACTGCAAATCTTATTTTTTGACTATTGGTAAAATATTGTGCAGATACCGGCTGCACCACTTCTGCAGCTACAGTAGCTTTGTTATCCAGCACCAGCAGGCGTTTGGTAAAAGCAAGTTTTGCGGTATCGCCATCTGTATAAACCTTTAGCAAGTAATTACCAGATTTTGTGGGCACAGCATTCTGATCGGGCAAAATAACCTGATAGTGGGTATATTTTGTAAATGCAATGGCAGAATACCGGTAGGAAGTTATCCTGTTTTGCGTAAAGCCTTTTATGTAATTAAAAGAAGAAATATCCACTGGCTTCCAGTCATAATCGCACAGTACATAGCTATAATAATAACTTTTAAAATTAGCTTCCAGGTCATCAAAATCCAGTTCAAATTTATCGCCGCTATTAAGTGTATAAATAGGTAGTTGCAACTGGTTGCCATATTGAAAAAGTTGTGCAGTAGCTATATAAGGTTTGTAAATTTTATCTGGTATCTGCGCAAAAGAAAATGTTGGGTAACTAAAAAAAAGAACAAAAAAAACAGTACGTAAAATTTTATAGATTATCATTTAACAGGTTAATTATTATAATTTTGAAGATACAACAAAAATAAGCTGAATTTGAACGTTTCGTTTTTCATAGCCAAAAGATTAGCATCTGTTAAACAAAAATCGTTCAGTCGTTTTATAACAGCCCTTGCCATTGCAGCCACCACGCTTAGTGTAGCGGTAATGATTGTTGCACTTAGTTTTGTAAATGGTTTTCAGCATGTGATTACCAATAAAGTATTTAGTTTTTTAGGCCATGTGCGGGTGCAGCAAAATATTGATAATCGCATAGGCACAGCCGAAGAATACCCAATAAATGCAAATGATACGGTAGAAAATTATTTAAAAAAATTACCCGAAGTTTTATCCGTAGAAAAGTACGCCACCAAATCTGCCATATTAAAATTTGGTACCGATATAGAAAGTGTATTGCTAAAAGGGGTAGATGATAAATATAATTTTGCCCGCTTGCAACCTTTTTTACAACAGGGAAAATGGTTATCTTTTGCTGATAGCGGTTACAGCAGCCAGCTCAATATAAGTACATATACGGCAAACCAGTTGCAATTGCATACAGGTGATAGTTTGATTGTATATTTTTTTAGAGAAGATGGCAGCCGTACAGCACGTAAATTAAATATAGCAGGCATATTTAAAACAGGTATAGAAAAATATGATAACAACTTTGCTATCTGCGATATTAATCTCATTCGCAAATTAAACAAATGGGAACCTAACCAAATTGGCGGCTACGAAGTGCTTCTAAAAGATTATAGAAAAACAGACAGTATTGCCAGTAAAATTTATGAGGAATTACCGGATAGCTGGTATGCAAAAAGTGTGAAAGAAGTATCGCCGGATATCTTTGACTGGCTGGCATTACAGGGACAATTAAAAAATATTTTACTCGTAATAATGATTATAGTAGCTATGCTTAATCTTGTAACATGCCTGGTAATACTTGCGCTGGAGCGTACTCCAATGACAGGTGTATTAAAAGCGCTTGGAGCAAAAGATGCAGACATACAATTAATTTTTTTATATAATGCTGCACTTGTAGCCATTATAGGAATAATAGCGGGAACAATACTGGGCTTAGGTATTTGCTACCTGCAGCAAAAAACAGGTTTTATAACGCTTAACGAAGAGTCCTATTACATGAGTGTGGCCCAGGCAGATGTAGACTGGGTGCAGGTTGTAGTAGTAGATATTGTTACTTTTATTATTTGCTTTGCCACGCTTATTATACCCACTATATTAATAAAAACGGTGAAGCCTGTAAAAGCTATTACCTTTCGGTAAAATGTCTTTTAGAACTTTTAATAATTCCTTTAAACTGGATATCAATACACTCACTTTCTCCGCTTTTTATTCAAATCCAGATAATCCAGATAATAAACAATTTTAATCGTTGCTTCATTGCTATGAGGATTGGTAAAAACCCGGATTATATTTTTACCATAAGTAGTATTTTCATAAGCATTCAAATTTACATTGCTGCCGAGTGCGTTTTTCCAGCCCAATGTTAGCCTGCTGCCCCATTTAAAATCCCAGGTATAAATCATATCAATATTAAAAGTATGCGAAGTTGAAATCAGATTTCATTCACTTGAACAATAACCATTTCGAATCTTTATTTTAAAACATGAAAAATACGCCGATAGGACAGACAGATATCGCCATACATGCACATGCCAAATTTTCTGGGGGGGGGTCAGATCGTCCCAAAAGTCCGAAAATGTGCTATAAAATTTTTCGCCAATTTTGGTATATTTTTGCCTATTTCGCCATTTTTCTAGAAAATTTTCAAATGAATCTGAGACATACATGTAACAAGTG
>JANXXM010000104.1 GCA_025350645.1 Ferruginibacter sp. | reverse complement strand
TTCTGCATCGCTCATTTGAGAGGCAATGGTGCGCTTCCATACTAATTCATACAAGCGGTTTAAATCCATATCGTTCACGGTAGCATTTTCCATATAGGTGGGGCGAATGGCTTCGTGTGCTTCCTGTGCACTTTCATTTTTATTTTTAAATTTACGCACCTGCAGGTATTTATCGCCAAAGTTTTTATTGATAGTTTGCTTAATGCTGTCCATTGCCGTATCGCTCAGGTTTACACTATCTGTACGCATGTAAGTTATTTTACCGCTTTCATATAATTTTTGTGCAAGCAGCATGGTTTTAGTAACCCCATAGCCCAACTTTCTGCTGGCTTCCTGCTGCAGGGTAGAGGTGGTAAAAGGCGCTGCGGGCGTACGTTTACCAGGGCGAACCTGCACATCTTTTACGGTGTAAACTGCCGCTTTGCAAGATTCTAAAAACTTTTCCGCACCGTTTGCCTCTTCATATTTTCCACCTTCCGCTTTAAACGAAACGGTTTTATTGTTAAGATCTGTAGCTGCCAGAAAAGCTTCTATTTTAAAACTTCCTATGGCATTAAATTTATTGATCTCTCTTTCTTTCTCGGCAATTAATTTTACGGCTACGCTTTGTACTCTGCCTGCACTCAGGCCGCCGCTCATGCCTATTTTTTTCCATAGTACGGGGCTTAGTTCAAACCCCACCAGCCTGTCTACCACCCGCCGGGCCTGTTGTGCATTTACCAAATCCATATTTATAAGCCGCGGGTTTTTTACTGCTTTTTCTATGGCAGGTTTTGTTATCTCATGAAAAACAATGCGCTTTGTCGTTTTCACATCCAGGTTTAGTACTTCTGCAAGATGCCAGCTTATGCTTTCGCCCTCACGATCCTCATCCGATGCAAGCCATACCTCATCGCTTTTTTTTGCAAGGGCTTTTAATTCTTTTACTACTTTATCTTTCTCTGCAGATATAATATATTTGGGTTTAAAATTATTAGCTACATCTATACCCATATCGTTTTTCTCCAGATCTCTGATATGACCAAAACAACTTTTTACTTCAAAGTCTTTTCCTAAAATTGCTTCAATTGTTTTTGCCTTTGCAGGCGACTCCACTATCAATAAATTTTTTGCCATGTTATAATTTGAATGATCTTTAACAGCCCCTTTTGCCATTGCATACCCATATAATACGCACAATTTAAAGGCAAAGATTTTTGCAATATTAATTTAAAATTGAAAAAAGTAATTTTTTATTCGGCAAGTGGTGAAGAAAATTGCTTCTAAAACATGCTTTGTCGTTAGTATTATTATTAAAATTAGTTAAGAGAATTATTCTTTTCACTTTTTATTTCTAGGCTAAATCCCTAAAAAAAATTGCGTCCATTATAAATTTTTATTTTTATTTTAAAGAAATTATATACAATATTTTTTAATAAAATCGTTATTAATGTATGAAATCCTTTACCAGCAATGAATCTTTAAAAATTACTACAAACGTTTAGTTAATATTCTATTTATGAAAATATTTATTTAATAATTAGTTAGTATATTCTTATCCTGAAAAACCAATATACATGAGAATTACCATCATAGGTACAGGTAATGCTGCTACCGTGCTTGCCAGAATGTTTATACAAAAAGGGCACATCATAAGAAACATCATAGGCAGAAACGAGCAAAAGGCTAAAGAACTTGCAGATGAATGTGGTACAGGATTTTCCAATATTAAAGAACAAGTAAATTTAGATACAGATCTCTTTATAATATCATTATCAGACAATTCATTTCCTGAGTCTTTAGATAAAATACAGGTACAGCATATTCCTGTTTTTCATACTGGTGGAGCTCTTTCTATAAATGTTTTAAAAAACTGTGGCGATAATTACGGCGTTTTGTACCCGCTGCAAAGCCTTAGTAAAGAATCTGACTCCCTCGAAAATATTCCTTTTTTAGTAGACGGCAGCAATGATTATACAAAACAAGTGGTAGAAAATTTTGCAGCCACATTAAGTGATAATATAACTTTTGCCAACGACGATACCCGCCTGCGATTGCATGCAGCAGCCGTAATTGTAAATAATTTTACAAATTATTTATACCATATAGCAAAAGAATTTTGCGACAATGAATTGGTGGATTTTAATTTGCTAAAACCCCTGATAATAGAAACTGCACAACGGGTTATGAAAAATAACCCTGCTGATGTGCAAACGGGACCTGCGCTGCGAAAAGATAATATAACGCTTGATAAACATTTACGTTTATTTTCTTCTTACCCAAAATTGCGTACTTTATATATGCGTATGACGGATAGTATTATGAATGGCTGACAAGTTTTTTTCTTGCAGGATATTAGTAAAAATGTTTACATAAATATATTTTTAGTATCATGTTTAGAACAATTTTACTACTTACTGCTTCTAATGTTTTTATGACTTTTGCATGGTATGGCAATCTCAAAAATACAAGCCTCCCCATTTGGAAAGCCATTTTAATAAGCTGGGGAATTGCTTTTTTCGAATACTGCCTTATGGTACCTGCAAACAGAGCAGGTTTTATAAATGGTTTCTCCGGTTTTCAACTAAAAATAACGCAGGAAGTAATAACACTGGTTGTATTCTCTCTCTTTGCAGTTTTCTATCTTAAAGAACCATTTCAATGGAAATACTTATTGAGTTTTGCATTGCTTGTAGGAGCAGTTTATTTTATGTTTAAAAAATAATGGTGCAGCATGCAGGGTATGCTTTGTAACAATGGAACTGATTTTAATTTTTTACAAAACCGAAAAAAAGTCCGCCAAAATAAATCTATGCTATGTTTTAACAGTGGCATTGGGCAATTTATTTTATAGCAATTAATCTATTTAAACTTTCATTGCTGTTTAAGGATAACAGTACCATAGCACCGTAATTAATTTCTATACGAAATGCATTTGCCAATGGAAGCCCAATAGCCATACTGATAAAGCTTCTTATATTACCTGCATGTGTTATTATTGCTGCAGATTCGATATTAGTGCCAAGCAATTTTTTACTAAAACGGATGCTGCGCTCATGCAAATTTTTAAAACTTTCGCCGCCAGGCGGAGCTATATTTACAAAGTCATCCATCCATTCGTTCAATGGTTCTTGTGGTATAGCATCCCAGTTTTTATTTTCCCAATCGCCAAAGTTTAATTCTTTTAGGTCATCATCTTCTATGTAAGTTGTAGTAAGATTTTTTGCTAGTTGCACACAACGAATTAGCGGGCTGGTATACACTTTTTCAAAAGGCTTATCTAATTTTGATTGTATAGCTGCTAACTCACCGGCAAATAAATTTTTATTTACAGGAATGTTTAATTGGCCGTAACATATCCCTTTTTCTATAGCCGGTGTTGTATGTCTTAATAAATAAACTTGCATAAGCCAAGGCAGTATAATAGGGTTATAATTTCAGTTACCTGTTGTGTAGCACCCAGGCAATCGCCGGTATAGCCACCAATCCATTTTGTAAAATATTTTGCCAGGTATATTTTCATTACATAAACAGGAATGAAGGCCAAAAATATCCATGCATTTTGAAACAAAAGAAATGCTGGGATAATCCATAAAGCACTTATCCAAAAATTTTTATCAGATAGTTTTTTTGCTATGGGTTTTATTTTACTGGTTGCATCATCTCTGCAATATGAATGCGTATAAATAATAGTAACAGTTGTAAACCGACTAAGCACATGCGCCAGTATGATTGCTTTTACACAAAACCATACGTTGATATTCATTAATTCTATCAACAAAAATATTTTAAAAAAAAAGAGAAGTGCAAGGCCCACAACGCCGTAAGCCCCTATGCGGCTGTCTTTCATAATATCTAATATTTTTTCTTTTGTCCAGCCGCCGCCAAATCCATCACATACATCTGCAAAGCCATCTTCGTGGAAAGCACCTGTAAGTAATACACTGGTAATTAAAGAAAAAATAATACAGATGGATACCGGAAATATAAAATGCAACCCATAAGCCACCGCCGCCGTTGCTGTACCCACTATCCATCCTATAAATGGAAAATATCTTGTTGCTTTGTTTAAATATTCTTCGGAATGATCTACCCACTGCGGGCAGGGTATTCTTGTATAGAACATTAATGCGGTAAAAAAAATCCTTATTTCGTTTTTCATATTATTTATTGCTCACGCCCGCACTTTCAAAGCTGGCCATTTCATTTATAAAAAGTACTGCACTTTGTATAATAGGGTAAGCAAGGGCACAGCCAGTGCCTTCTCCCAGCCTTAGTCCTATATTTAAAATAGGTTTTGCATCTAGGTAAGCCAGCATTTTTTTGTGCCCTTGCTCATCGCTCTGGTGGGTGAAAATAGCGTTTGCTTTTATTTTTTTATTAATTTTATAAGCACATAAAAATGCTGCTGTAGCAATAAAACCATCAACCAGTATAAGCATATTTTTTTTATGTGCTGCCAGCATTGCTCCGCAAATATGAGCAATTTCATAGCCGCCAAAATATTCCAGTGCGGTAATAGCATCGGCAGGCACAGCATGATTTTGTTGTGCCTGTTTTAAAATATTTATTTTATTATTTAACTGCTCATCGTTTAATCCTGTTCCTCTTCCCACACATTCTTCTATAGGCAAGTTGCATAACGCACTCATGAGCATACTGGCAGATGAGGTATTGCCAATGCCCATTTCACCAAAGCCAATAATGTTGCAGCCCTTTTGTGCTATAGGTTCTATAATATTTTCTGCCTGGTAAAAGCACTGCAAAACCTCCTCTTGCGTCATTGCATTATCCTGTAAAAAACTTTTTGTACCTCTGCCGGTTTTTACATTAATAAGATTTTCAATTTTTTCAAAATCATAATTTACGCCGGCATCTATTATTTTAAGATCAATATTATGCTGCCTGCAAAAAACATTGATGGCTGCACCGCCATTTAAAAAATTTAAAACCATTTGTGCGGTTACTGCTGCTGGGAATGCGCTTACACCTTCCCTGGCAATACCATGATCTGCAGCAAAAACTAATATTACAGGATGCAGCAGGGCTGGCGATAAAGTATTTTGTATGTTACAAACCTGCGCTGCTATTGTTTCCAATAACCCCAAAGCACCCAAAGGTTTCGTTTTAAAATCTATTTTATTTTTTATTGTTTTTAAAGAAATCATGGATAAAAATATTGACTGAAGATTGTTTTAAGAGAATATTACTTATCCTATTTTATTAAAACTGGCGGCAATACCTTTTATAACCGCAGAGCTAAAGCCCTGGTGTTCCATTTCGTTTAAACCTGCTATGGTACAGCCTTTGGGTGTGGTTACTTTATCAATTTCCTGCTCAGGATGAGTGTGGGTGGTCAATAATAATTCCGCAGCTCCCTTTACCGTTTGCGCTGCTATAAGGCTGGCAGTGGCGGCATCAAAACCAATTTCTATACCGCCTTGTACACTTGCACGAATATAGCGCATGGCATAAGCAGTGCCACATGCGCCCAGCACTGTAGCTGCGTTCATAAGTTTTTCGTCTATAGTGACTGTTTTACCAAGCGTATTAAAAAGTTCTTCTACAAACTTTTTTTGTGCATCATTGGTGTGCATACTGCTAAGGCAGGTAATGCTTTGCTGTATAGCAATAGCAGTGTTGGGCATGGCACGAAAAATAGCTGTTGCTTCTCCGGTAATACTTTTTATTTCTTCGATAGTAATACCGGTAACAACCGAAATTAAAATATGGGCAGGGGTAAGCTGCTGTTTTATTTCTTCTAAAATTTCTTTTATCTGAAAAGGCTTTATGGCCAATATAATTACTTCATTTTCCCTTGTTGCCTTTATGTTATCTGTGTAAATATTTATTCCTTTTTCTTTGATGGCTGCAAGCGTAGCGATATTTCTTTTGGTTACAGAAATATTTTGTGCAGCAGCAAAGCCGCTTTGCAAAAGCCCCAAAGCTATTGCTGTACCTAAGTTTCCACCACCTATAATTGCTATTTTCATAAAGAGAGTATTGAGTAGTTAGTATTGAGATTAGGTTATTGAAAGGAAAGTGTGTAATTAATTTCAGATTTCATAATCAGCTATTCAACAACTTTAAACCATTCCATAAAAATTAAGCTCTCCAAAATCTCATAATTTTTCATGTACTTCTTCGGGTATTTAGAGGGCTTCATTCTCCATCATCTTCTCAAATAAAACCTCGTACTCCTTATTAGCGATAACTAATTCTGCATTTATATTTTTATACGCCGTTTCTGTTTGTATAAATGTAGCGTTATCACTATAAATTTCGGGTGCGCCAAGGGCTGCTTCCAATGCAACTTTCTTTTTATTTAGCCCGGCAATTTTTTCTTCCAGCAAATTAAATTGTTTTTTTATTTTATCTGTTTCTTTATTAATAGGGGCTTTTGTGTGTTTTACTTCTTTTTTAACCTCAACTATTTTTTTTACCTCTGTTGTTTTTATTTCTTTTTCAGCAGCCGCTTTATCTTTTGCCCTACGCTCTTTCCAATCTTCCCACTCTGCATAAGATCCTTTAAACTCTAATATTTTATGATCTTCTATTTCCCAAATTTTATTGGCTATACGGCTTATAAAATAACGATCGTGACTTACCAAAATAATCGTTCCTTCATATTTGTTTAAAGCTTCTACCAATAAGTCCACCGAATGAATATCCAGGTGATTCGTAGGCTCATCCAGCATTAAGAAATTAGCTTTACTGGCAATAGTTTTTGCAAGCGCCACACGGGCTTTTTCACCACCACTGAGCACTTTTATTTTTTTATCAACTGCATCACCACTAAACAAAAATGAGCCCAACAAACTGCGCAGTTCCAAATCATTTTTACCACTTCGTGCTTCCTGCATTTCTTCTATTAAATCATTATTCGGGTTCAACACTTCCAGTTGATGCTGGGCATAAAAAGATTCTTCTACATTATGTCCCCACTCACGCTCGCCATCAAATTGTTCTGTACCTACCACAATTCTCAGCAAGGTAGATTTTCCTTTTCCGTTTGCGCCAATCAATGCTATTTTATCGCCTCTGTCAATTTCAGCCCCTGTATTTTCTAATATTTTTAAATCGCCAAAACTTTTACTTATCCCTTTTAAAGCTGTAACCACTTTGCCGGGCGTTTTGTTCATTATAAAATTTATTTTCATGTTCGGACGCTCAATATTTACATCTTCTATTCTTTCAATTCTATCTAACCGCTTTACAATACTCTGTGCTGCTGCGGCTTTGCTGGCTTTTGCTTTAAAACGCTCCACAAATCTTTCCTGCTGGCGTATGTAATCCTGCTGGTTATCAAAAGCTTTTTTCTGCATGTCTATACGAATGTCTTTTTCCTCCATATAGTAAGAGTAATTGCCTGTATAAAAATGCAACTCACGCTGGTACAATTCCACAATCTTATTTACCATTCTATCTAAAAAAAAACGATCGTGGCTTACAATAACTACAGCACCGGGGTAATTAGATAAATATTTTTCGAGCCACTCAATACTGGGTAAATCTAAATGGTTCGTAGGTTCATCCAATAACAATACATCGGGGTTCATCAAAATCATTTTTGATAGCAACACCCGCATACGCCAGCCTCCGCTAAACATTTTATATTGCTTATGCAAATCTTCGTTTGCAAAACCAAGGCCTTGTAAAATCGATTCTGTTCTGTGGTGAATGCTGTATCCATCAAGCACATCCATTTCGTGTAAAAGGTCAGAATATTTTTCTGCTAATTTATCATCGCCTGTTTTTTCCAACGCTGCACCTACCATTTCCATTTCTTTTTCAATGGCTTTTACTCTTTCAAAAGCACCCATGGCTACTTCTAAAATAGATTCATCAGTTTCAAAGCCGAGCAAATCCTGATTTAAAAAACCAATAGTGGTTTCCCTGCCTTTTTCTACCGTGCCTTTAGCTGGAGAGTATTGCCCCGTAAGCACTTTAAGCAAAGTAGATTTGCCTGTACCATTATAACCAATTAGCCCGATACGCTCGCCCGGCTGTATATGCCAGGTAGCATCTTCCACAATTGTTCTTGCACCAAATTCAAACGTAAGATTCTGTAACCCTAATAACATTGTATTTCAAAATTTTTGCAAAAGTAACTTATGTGAGGTAAATTTTGTAATTCATATATAAACATATAAAACAGTCTGTGTTAAATTGATGTTATGCGACTAAAACTCATTCTTTAACTGGTATTAAAAACGGCTCGTTACCAGTAACTTTGCCAAAAATTTATAATAAGATGAAAGGAAAAATTGTTGTATTGGTATTAATTATCGCAGGCTTAAGCGGATATTATTATTTTACAAAAAAAACAGTTTCTGGGCCGGAAGCTCCTAAGCAAGCACCTATAACTCTAAAGAAACACAGCGAAGGGTTTAATAAAAGCGTGGACAGCTTGGTGAGCGCATACCTATCTATAAAAAATGCATTTGTAGAAGGCGATACAGCACTGGCAAAACAAGCTACCAAAAATTTTATTGCGCAGGTTGACAGATTACCAATAAACGAACTAAAAAAGGATACCACAACC
>JANXXM010000100.1 GCA_025350645.1 Ferruginibacter sp. | reverse complement strand
ATAGAAAAATATTTTTCGCCTTCATTCAATTCATTCAGCAGTTCAAAAGCAAATGCTGATAATTTTTTTTGTTTAATGAGCAAATTTTCAAACCCTACTTCTTCAAATATTTCCAGAGATGCTTTGTGCGCCGCCATAAGCATCATAGGTGCTGTGCTTAGTTGCCATGCCTCTGCGGTAGGGTATGGGGTGAAATGTTTTTCCATTTTAAAACGGTTGCTGCCATCATTGCCCCACCAGCCATTAAGGCGTTGTATGTTTTTATTTTGCAAATGTTTTTCGTGGATATATGCGCCCGCAATAGCACCCGGGCCGCTGTTCAAATATTTATAACTGCACCAGCATGCAAAATCTACCTCATCATCATGCAGATTTAATTTTACATTACCAGCGGCATGTGCAAGATCAAAACCTGCATAAGCCCCTGCCTTGTGCGCCGCTGCTGTTATAGCTTTTACATCAAACACCTGCCCCGTATAATAATTTACACCACTAAATAATACGAGTGCTACACTATCTTTATTGGCTTCTATTACTTGTATAATATCTTCTGTAGTAATTAATGCAGTACCGGGCTTTGGGTGTACTTCTATAATAGCATCTGCAGGGTTGTATCCCCTCATGTTTACCTGGCTTTCAAAAGCATATTGGTCACTGGGAAAAGCCTTTGCTTCACAAATAATTTTATGCCGTTGTGCTGTGGGGTTATAAAAAGATACCATCAGCAGGTGTAGGTTTACGGTAAGGTGGTTCATTACCACCACTTCCTGCGGCAATGCACCTACAATGTTTGCAAGGGGTTGCATCATTGTTTTATGATAATCCAGCCACGGACTTTCTCCATAAAAAAAACCTTCCACTCCAAAGCTTGCCCAGTCTTCCATAATACCCAATATATGCTCCTGCGTAGCTTTTGGCTGCAACCCAAGAGAATTTCCTAAAAAATATACCGCTTCTTTTTCACTAATAATGGGTATGTAAAAATGATCCCTTAATTCCGCAAGGGGATCCTGTTCGTCTAACTGTGCTACCTGTGCTGTTGTGTACATGTGCTGTTTCTTTTGTATTTAAAATTCTCTTCCATTTTTGCGTGCAAAAAAAATATTGCCATGCATTTTAGTGTAATTGATATTTGTAATGGAAAAGCGAAATTATGAAAAAGAGAGCAACATTTTAGAGCGGAAGGAAACTGTGGAAACTGCAATACACTTTGTCATTTTCACTATTTATTGCTAGAGATTTTTTGGTTTTTACATTTACATTTAGAAGGTTTTATTTCTGCCGGATATAGAGCTTCCACAACATTTATTGGAAATAGTAGTGATATTTTAGGAACATTGCAGAAAAGCTGGGTCATGAACAGTTTTTTCTTTTTATAAGGGAGTTTATTTATTACATATCTCTTGCGTTGATAGAGCATGGCGGTATAATTTACCAATATGTGGGAGATGAGATTGTGGTATCATGGAAATACAATAAAAAAAATATTAAGCAAAGTCTTGAATCAGTTATAGAAGCCAGGAAAAATATTCAGAAAAACAGCGGTTTGTTTCGGGATAAATATAATATTATACCAGAGTTTCGTATGGGGCTACATGTAGGAGATGTAACCATTGGCGAAATAGGTGTAATAAAAAAAGACCTTGCTATGAGCGGAGATACCATGAATACCACAGCTCGTATACGCAGTGCCTGCAATGAGCTTAATCAAAAGTTTATTGTCTCTGGCGATTTTGCAGAAAAAACAAATTTAAAATCTTTCCAATTGGAAAACCTCGGTATTGTAGAATTAAAAGGAAAGGCACATGGTATAGAATTATTTGCGTTGAAAATATAAGAAGCAAAATTTATTCAACATTAATTTTACAGTTCTATGATTTTAATTTATGTTTAATTATAAACTATAAATAATGAAATTAATAAAAAATATATCAGCTGCTTTTCTTCTTTGCTTTTTATTGAATGGTTGTAAAAAAGATTTGAGAGCAGACTCAACCACTATTACTAATGAACACGGAAAAATTATTGTACCGGATAATTTTTTTAAAGAAGGTGAAGTCCCTGGTGTATCAAGCGCATCACAGGATGTAACCACCTCATATTCATCCGCTATCAACAGCGACCCTTTACCTGATAATGGAGACGACCCAATAGTATTAAACACACAATTGCCTAACCCTTATACCTTACCTAATATGCAACAGGCATATAATACACTGTATGGAAGTGGGGTCATACTTAAAGCTACAAATTCTTATGTAAGATTTAAGCCAATAAATGTAGAACAGTTAGCCATTTTAGAAGATAGTGCAGAACTAGAATTGCAGGATTATCCAATGGATTATGGGCTTGTACAAGATGGAGATTATTATCAAAACCCAAATATAGGTACAGAAGAAATTCCTTGGTTATATACTGTTGTACCTAAATTTTATGCGCCTCCTGCAGGAATACAATTTGAAATAATTACACAGCTTTACATACCTACAGATGATTTACTATTGGAAGGTATGGCTGAAAGTATTGCAGTGGGTGGCACTTATAGAGCTGAAAATACAGGGACTAATAGAACTGTTACAAGAACAGATATTGTAGCAGGTACTATAACAATACCGATTGTAAACAGGGTATTGTGTCAGGCTGGATACCACAACGATCCCGAAAATCCTAACACTTGCATTCCTAATAATTGCCCCGAGGGCTATCATTGGGATGGTACCGCATGTGTTCAATGTCCTCAAGGTTATCATTGGGATGATATTCAACAATGTGTAAGCAATACGCCACCAACTAATACTGACCCTGATGTGCCAAGAGGAAATATTTCTGTACAAACCGATAATGGATGTAACTTATCTGCAGCAAATGCACCATTACGACAGGCAAGAGTAGTTTGTAAACGTTGGTTTAAAATATGGAGGGGTTACACCAATGATCAGGGCATTTTTAATTGTGAAAAAAGGTTTAAAAACAAAGTAAAAGTTATTGTAAAAACTAAAAATAATCATGCAAGGGTAGCAAAAATAAGGGGCATTAGGCTATGGCAAATAATGTTTCCGGTAAAGAAAAAACTGGGTGTTTTCGATCGGGGAGATATGGCAAATATTGTTTTTGTATTTGCAAAACCTTCAGATGGAAGTGCACATAACAAGAATTTACCCTATTGGGTTGCAGCTACAACGCACAATAGTTTATTAGAGTTTAGGGATTATGCTGCCGAGTTTGGTATAGGCTTGCCACCCGATCATTTAAAGATTTTAATAAGCAATTGGGGCGGTGGTTTTAGCGCCACAGGCATTACACCCATGTTTAATAAGTGTAATGGAGATTTTACAGCAGGAGAGTCAGAGTTTTTTATTGCTAAAGCATCAATATGCAGTCTTTTTGGTATCTACCCAACTTTATTTATAACTTTTTTAAAAAACCAGGTTGATGTAATTATAAATTACCAGGCACCTAATGCAGATTATAATTGCAGGCTTAATACACCTTGGCTAAATGAATTAACCTACCATGAGTTTGGGCATGCTGCACATTACAACCAGGCAGGTAACGGCTTTTGGTTGCAATATCGCAATGCCATAGCAAACGAATTAACAAAATTAAACCAGAGTAATTTTCATCCTTATGGTACAGGCAATGACCAGAACAATGCCCCTATAATAGCAACAGGCGAAATGTGGGGTAACCATTGTGAGTATATTTTTGCTAACAGAAAATATGGGGCTTTAAATGGTGTTACTACAAGAATGCAAGGTTTCTTATTTACAAACCCAACCCCTACAGGTTTAAATTGCTTTTTGAATGCCATTGAAAACTTTAATCCATCTCTAACTTCAAACGATATTTGGAGATGGATACCTCAAGGGTTGCCCAATGATTTGATTGACAACAGAAATGAATTTGGAAATCCAATTACAGATAATGTAAATGGTTATACAAATCAGCAAATATTTAATGCACTTCAATCTGATGTACGCTCTATCGCCGCTTTCAGAGATAGGTTATTACAACAAAATGGCAATAACCAAGCAGCTAACGTAAACTTATTATTTCAACAATATGGGTACTAAAATTATAAAAAAAGCTTTGTTGATTACAGCAATGCCTTTGCTTTTTGCAGCGAGTTGCAGAAAAAATGAAACAACGAAACCTTGCAGTAGTTATACAGCTTATTCATTTAAAGCAAATGCTGAATTTTTAAATGAGAAAGAGATATATAATATTAATGATACTATTACATTAATTTCAACACTGCCAAAGATATTAATAGATTACTCTACTACCAATACTCAGCAAATTGATTATAGCAACTCCGCAGGAATTGGTGGAACATTTTCTACCCTATTAATAGACTCTGTTAATCATTTAGGAAACCCTGCAGTTGATAGTTTTTATTTATTAGCAATAAATGGTACAATCAGCAATGGTATTAATTCAAATCAAGTTGTGTCATTAACATATTCAGAATTACCAAATAGTTATTCTCTAATAATTAAAATAATAGCCAAGAAAAAAGGAAATTATCAAATAAGTTTAAATGATTTATCCAGCATAGGAATTAGAGGAAAAGATTGCACTAATGCTGCATTTGATACTAAAATAATAAATGCTAATAAACATTTGCACATCTTAACGAATGCGGCAATTCCAGGAGTATCTTTAGACCAATATAGAGTTGACCATATTTATTGTTTTAGGGTACAATAACAATCATTATTATTTACGATT
>JANXXM010000096.1 GCA_025350645.1 Ferruginibacter sp. | reverse complement strand
AATAGAAAAAGCCTTCTATACTATTATTTTAATATAGAAGACTCTTATATATTATTATAAAAATTTTTACCAGTTGCTAAATCTAAAACCAATATTATACGGGCGAATATCCAGGCTTCTTTCAAATATAGATTTTGGTGTGTAAGAACCATAGAATCTTACCGGACCCAACCCCAATTCTCCTATATAACTGAATTTAAAACGCTCCATATCATAATCTCCTTTATTTTTTTGTTTGCCACGGTCGCTGCTTTTTTGTTTATTGCGCTGGCTGTATAAGTAGCCGGCACTTACCCCAAAACTTGCGCTGAATGAAGGTTTGCCGGGTTTGTGATTCGTGGCAAAATTGAGCATAAGCGGTACGGTAAGATAATCTGCAGCCAGTTTATTTTTAGAAAAAGATATAGAATCCCTAAGAACGTAAGTATCGTTTTTAACAATGGCAAAATATGGTACAGCACTATTTTCTTTAAAACTAATAGGCGATTTAAAAACATAATTGTTGAGCTCTAAACCAAGGCCGTATTTAAGATTTACATTTTGTTTTACTAAAGATAATTTCTGCATAAAAAACCAAATATTTATGTTTATACTTTTAGCTCCTTTTAATTTCATATCGCCAGCAGAGAAGGGCGCTGCACCTGGCTTGCTCACAATATAGCTGCCAGCGTTTGTATAATTTGTCTGATCGTTGAATGTAGATACTCCAAAATCAAATATGAAATAATTGGTGCTGCGCTTTGTGTTTCTTTTCACGTAACTGTTATCTTTTATAATTTCTAAAGAGTCGTTTTTTACTCTTCTGTTTTTTTTAATGATGAGGATGCTGCCAATGCGAATAGTATCGTTGTAAGCCGGATTATATGTAGTGTCTTTGGTTTGTTTTTCTTGCGCATTAGTGGTTATTGCAAGGGCGCAAAGTGC
Organism: Ferruginibacter sp.; assembly: GCA_025350645.1. GTDB lineage: Bacteria > Bacteroidota > Bacteroidia > Chitinophagales > Chitinophagaceae > Ferruginibacter. The sequence continues at coordinate 17,041 of JANXXM010000096.1, read as the reverse complement.
TGCTAAAAAGTAAAGTCTTTTCATAATGGTAAATTTAAAATGATAAATATGGGTTATTTGGCGGCAAACTCAAAGCCTGCAATTTTTAAACTGTTGCCTGTTTTTATTTTTGCTGTTCGTTCTATTACTCTTTTTATTTTTCTGAAGAAACCGCCTGTTTTAGATCTTTTTACAGCATCTTCATCCATGTACAAAATTTTATTGTCATTTTTATCTGCTGCATAATTTAATGACGATGCCATTGCATAAGTGTTTTCTAAAGGAACAATGTTATTATCCGAAGCCGGGTCTTTTATATTTTTAGGTAAAGCCACTGCCGCTATTTGTTGCTTTTGCTCTTCATTTATTATTTTTATTGCTGGTAAAATGATGTCTTCTTTTTTAACCCGCAGCGTTTGTATATTCTGTGGTTGCTTGTTTAACGCAGCATCATTTTTATTAGTTACAGTATTTTTTTCTTTTTTATTTTCTTTAACAGCTATACTGTTTTCACCGGTGATTTTTGTCGGCACATTATTATCTTTTACTACTGTATTATTTTTATTGGTAAACAATGTATCCTGTATGCTGGTTTGTATATCTGTATTAGGTACAGCTATTTTATTTATTTTATTTTTGGGATTTATTTTATCTGTAACAGCTATTTCATTATTATCTTTTTTGTTGAATAGAGTGATGGTATAAAACAACCCAAAGCCAATGAGTACTGCTGCTGCGGCCCATCTTGCAAATTGTCCAATAACAATTTTACCGGTTTCATTTTTATACAGCACTTCTTTATTTTTGAAAATGATGTTTTCTGTAGCATCTAATTTTACGCTTTGTAATAATTGGTATGTGGCATTTACATCTTCATTTTTTGCAATGGTTTCAGTTATAAATATCATTTCATTTAATGAAAGTTCATTATCAATTTTGAGTAAAAGTTTTTCCTGTAATGCAATATCTATAAGCGTTGCTTTGTATAAATTTTTTTTTGAAAAAAATAAAATTTCATCTGCTGGTATAATGGTTTGTTTAAGGAGATCTAACTCTTCTTTGAGGTCTGGGTTTACGGCAATAAAATCTTCCAGCATTTTTTTCTCTGCCGCACACAGTTCCCCATCTACATATAGCAGGAAAAAGTTTTCGTAATTGTTGCGGTTTATGATCATTCGAATTTATTTTTTTATTTTACTAAAACGTCTGCAGGGCTAAGGAGTCGCCGCCAGGGTTTACAAAACATTTTCCACTTTTACTATATAGTCTCGCAAGAGTAACCTTGCCCTGTGCAAATAAACTTTTACCTGGCTTTCGTTTAATCCGGTTATTTCACCAATTTCTGCATAGTTGTAGCCTTCATAATCTTTTAGCATAACCAGGCTTCGCTGCGTTTGGCTTAATTTACTAAGGGCTTCATTTAAAATTCGTTTTGCATTTTGTTGCAGCCCGCTGCTTCCTAATGCGATTTCATTAAAATTTTCTTTTAGCACTATTCTTTTATTCTTTCTAATATGATCTATCATGGTATTGTATGCAACAGTAAAAAGAAAGCTGCGGCATTTTTCGTTTTGTACCTGCTCCCTGTTCACCCACATTTTTTCGTACGCACTCTGCACCACATCCCTTGCATCTTCTTCGTGCCGGAGATTTTTAAGAATAAATCGATATACATTATCTGCATATAAATTTACACATTGATTATATTCTCTTTCAGTCATGCGGTGGTTAAAAAATGCTATAAAATTAGTGCAATATGCCTATTTTATGTTGTAACGGAGGAGAAGGAAATAAAGTTACAAAAGGTTTTAAATAGAATAACGAACAATGGAGAGAGCTGGCAGTGGTCAATCTTTACATTAATTCTTTACCTATATCGTATTTTTAATAATAAATTTCTAACTATTGGTAAAAAATGTATGTGTTTATGGATGAATTCATTTATTGCAAGTGGCATTCATTATTTTTGCATCATAAAAAATACTAAAAATGAATAGCATATTTACAGAACGAATAGGTAAAGAAATAGAAGAAATAAGGGAGGCAGGTCTTTTTAAAAACGAAAGGATAATAAGCAGCGAGCAGGGAGCAGAAATAGTGGTAAATGGTCACAATGTGCTTAATTTTTGTGCAAATAATTACCTGGGGTTATCCTCTCACCCAAAAGTAGTGGAAGCTGCAAAAAAATATATTGATCTGCGAGGCTATGGCATGAGCAGTGTACGTTTTATATGCGGCACACAGGATATTCACAAAGAACTGGAGGCAAAATTATCTGCATTTTTGGGTACAGAAGATACTATATTGTACGCCGCCGCTTTTGATGCAAACGGGGGCTTGTTTGAGCCGCTTTTTAATGAGCAGGATGCTATAATAAGCGATGCATTAAACCATGCAAGTATTATTGATGGGGTACGTTTATGCAAAGCGCAGCGGTTTAGATATGAGCATAATAATATGCAAGACCTGGAAGTAAAGTTGAAAGAAACTGTGGAGCTAAGAAACCGTATAATCGTTACAGATGGCTCGTTTAGCATGGATGGCACTATAGCGCAATTAGATAAAATTTGTGACCTTGCAGATAAATATGATGCCATTGTAATGATTGATGAATGCCACTCTTCTGGGTTTTTGGGTAAAACAGGAAGAGGTGCACATGAACACAGAAATGTAGTAGGTAGAATTGATATTATTACCGGTACACTGGGCAAAGCATTGGGCGGTGCAAGCGGCGGTTTTACAAGCGGTAAAAAAGAAATTATAGAAATGCTGCGGCAGCGCAGCAGGCCTTATCTTTTTTCCAATACTGTAGCGCCAAGTATTGTAGGTGCAAGTATTGCTGTTTTGAATATGCTTAGCGAAACTACCGAACTAAGAGATAAACTTGCTTACAACACTACCTATTTTAGAGAAAAAATGACTGTTGCCGGTTTTGATATAAAGCCTGGCGAACACCCGATTGTACCTATAATGTTGTACGATGCAGTAGTGGCACAAAACTTTGCAGCCAAATTGCTGGAAGAAGGTATTTACGTAATCGGATTTTTCTTTCCGGTGGTGGCAAAAGGGCAGGCACGCATACGGGTACAATTGAGTGCAGCACATGAGCAAAATCACTTGGATAAGGCCATTGAAGCATTTATAAAAGTAGGTAAGGAATTGGGAGTGGTAAAAGAGGTTATATAGCAATTGCCTAACATGAAATAGTTTAAAAAAGATTTGCTGTAACTTTAATAAAATTCGTTTTATAGATACTACATTATAAACAGGATAACAACTAACCCAAAAATATTGGATGGCAAACCAATTTTGATGAGTAAAAAATGGCTGTAGAAAATATATTAAAAATGCTCGCAAGAGGAATATCGCAGGAAGATATTTTTGAAGAGTATGATTTTTTAGAAGGGATGATATAAAGGCATATTTATTATATGCCGCTATAAAAATTTTTACTGAACAAGCAATTACAGCATAAAAATTAAGCATAAAAATTAATATGTCACAAACATCAGAATTATTTTTAGAAAAGAGCAAGGTAAAAGCAGCGGATTTAGATCATCGCCGTAAAATAAATTTTAACATTGGTCGCTACAATGCAGTAGTACCAAAGGGTAAAGAGCAATACGACAATGTGCACCTTGCAAGAGAACGTGCAAAAAATACCAAGTGGCGTGCTATAGAAACACTGGACCAGCAACTGGAAGATTTTGAATTAAACTTTACCAAACGTGGCGGAAAAGTTATTTGGGCAGAAAATGCGGAGCAGGCCATGGAAGAAATTTTAAAAATATGTAAAGAAAAAAACTGCAAAACGCTGGTGAAAAGCAAGAGCATGGTTACCGAAGAAATTCACCTGAATGATAACCTGGAAAAGCACGGCATAGAAAGTATAGAAACTGACCTGGGAGAATATATACAGCAACTGGATGGCGAAACAGCTTACCATATTGTAACCCCTGCTATGCATAAAAGCAAAGAAGATGTTGCAAAACTCTTTAATGAAAAACTGGGTACACCACTAGATTATACACCAGAGCAGCTTACCCTGAAGGCAAGAGAAATAATGCGAAAAAAATATGTGCAGGCAGAAGTAGGTGTAACTGGTGCAAATTTTATAATAAGCGATACCGGTGCTATTGCGGTTACAGAAAATGAAGGAAACGGAAGATTAAGCTGCGCATTTCCTAAAACACATATTGTAGTGGTGGGTATAGAAAAAGTAATTCCATCACTTACAGATTTAGGATTGTTTTGGCCACTGCTGAGCACCTTTGGTACAGGACAAAAAATTACAGTTTACAACAGTATTATTGCCGGACCACGGCAATTAAATGAAGTTGATGGTCCCGAAGAAATGTATGTGATATTACTGGACAACGGGCGTACAAATATTTTAAAAAATCCTAAACAAAGAGAAAGTCTTTATTGTATAAGGTGCGGTGCCTGTTTAAATGCCTGCCCTGTTTATAAAAACATTGGCGGCCACAGTTATGGTGCGGCTTACAGCGGTCCGATAGGTAGTGTGATTACACCTAATTTATCTGGCATGCAAGATTACAAGCACCTTAGTTTTGCATCATCGCTATGCGGAAACTGTACAGAAGTATGTGCAGTAAAAATAAACCTGCACGAACTTTTATTAGACAATAGAAAAGAATCCGTAGAAGAAGGAATGACAACACTTGCCGAGCGTAGCGCATGGAAACTGTGGAAGCTTGCAAGCCTTAAGCGCAGCCTAATGAATATGGGAACAGGCCCTATGAAAAACCTGATGATAAATGGGTTGTTTACAGACTGGAAAAAGCATAGAGGAAACCTGGATTTTAGTAAAAAAACCTTTAACCAGATGTGGAAAGAGCAGCATAAAAATTAGAAAATCTCAAATTTATTTTATTAGTACAATAGAGATTAAGAGAAAAATTGCACAATTATATTGATAGCAGTGAAGATGATATTATTGCTGCTGTATTTGCATTTTTTAAAACATACAATAATATACCAAAAGATGAACCGGTTAATATAGCAGCATACAATAAAGATATAAATGAAGCTATGGCAGAAATAGACAGAGGAGAGTTTAATACACAGGAAGAAGTAGAAGCTATAATTTAAAATAGGAATGAGAAAATTAATATGGATTAAACAAGCTACTAAGAGTTTTCTAAAAATCTTTGATTTTAATAAACAAGATTCTACACAAAACACACAGAAAATTTCAGAAGACGTCTTAAAGATTTTAAGTGAATCTGGCAAGAATCCTCAACACCACAGAAGAGACAAATATAAATTTGAAAATAGTAATGGCAGCTTTAGAGCATTCGAAATACATAGTATAAGAATTTCATTTTTTTACGATTCAAAAGTTTTAAGGGTAGTAAGGTAAGGCATACTAAAAGAAAACCATTAACCTATTAATCTTATGCTCCTCATTTACTCCACACAAACTACTACCCGCCTGCAATATATTTGTAAATTTATTTTTGAAGAAATATTAGGAACTGCATATAGCCTTACCACTCACAAAGAGAGTTTTGAGGAATATGCGGGCAGTAAAATAAATTATAGCAACAATAGATTTTCCAAAAATTATTTTCAGTTAAAACCGCATTTACTTCTTTTTGAGGAAAATATTCGTCAGCAGAATATAGCATGTTTTGGTGAAGGAGAAAACAAAGTTTTCTTTACAACAGAAGCTGGTGATTACCCGTTTGATATTTTTGCCGCTGCATTTTATTTAATAAGCCGTTACGAAGAATATTTGCCACATGCAAAAGACATTTATGGTAGATATGCTCATGGAAATTCGCTTGCTTTTAAAGAAAATTTTTTGCACATACCTCTTGTAAATTATTGGATAAAATCTTTTGCAGAAAAATTAAGAGCAGAATTTCCAGGGCTAATTTTTAAAGAACAGCATTTTACTTTTTTACCCACTTACGATATTGATATTGCCTGGTCTTATAAACAAAAAGGATTTTTAAGAAATATCGGAGGCTTCATTAAAAGCCCATCTGCAGATCGTATTGCCAGTTTATTGGCTATAAAGCAAGATCCGTACGATAGTTACACATTTCTTGATGGCATACACACATTGAATACTTTAACCCCATTGTACTTTTTTCTTATGGCAAATAAAAATGGATTGTACGACAAAAATATTTTGCCTGATAATAAAGCCATGCAGCAGCTTATAAAAGCACATGCAGGAAAATACAATATTGGTTTACACCCTTCCTGGCAGAGCTATGATACAAAAAAAAAAATAGAGCAGGAAAAAAAAACGTTAGAAAATATAGCTGAGAAAAAAATAACTTCCTCCCGGCAGCATTACATAAAATTAAATATACCCGAAACATATCAGCAATTAATACTAACCGGCATTACAGCTGATTATAGTATGGGATACGGCAGCATCAACGGTTTCAGGGCTTCAATAGCATCATCATTCTTTTGGTATGATCTTTCTTCGGAGAAAATAACTACTCTTCGCATTCATCCTTTTTGTTTTATGGATGCCAATTGTTTTTATGAACAAAAATTATCTGTGGCGGAATCTTATGACGAACTGATGCATTACTTTATGGAATGCAAAAAAGTTTTTGGTACGTTAATAACCATTTTCCATAATAATTTTTTAGGTACAGATAAAATATTTTCAGGCTGGAAGGAACTTTATTCTACATTTATATCTCAGGTTCAGTAAGAGGTTTACCTGTAGTTTCTTTCATAGAATAATTTACAAGAAATACACCTGCAAGGGTAAAAACAGACCCCCAGAGTATATTTATACCCAGCACATCGCCCAGCACAAAATGCGCTGTAACCATTGCCACAAGCGGGTTTATATAAGCATATAAGGATGCTATTGCAGCAGGCAATTTTTTTACGGAATAAATAAAAGCTATGAAGGTAGCAATAGATCCAAATACTACGAGGTATGCAATAATCATCCATACTTTACCAGAGAGTTGGGTTATGGGTATAACTGGTTGAGTAAGTTGTGCTGTTATAAATAAAATAATACCCGCTATCATCATTTGCCATCCAATGCCGTAGTATGGATTTATTTCTACCTTGTTTCTGGCTACAAAAATGGTACCTGCACTCCAGGATAATACAGCTATAACAGACAGAAAAATACCCAGCCAAAAATGATCTCCTGCCGATTTAAAAGCATTTTCATAAAATACAAATACAATACCTGCAATCCCTAAAAACAAACCCATAAAAGTTATTGTATTTAACCTTTTACTTTTAAAAAATACCCTTTCAATAATAACCACACACAGGGGATAAGTAGCCCCGATTAAAGCGCCAAGCCCAGCGGGAATATATTGTATAGCCCAGGTACTTAGCCCGTTTGCCAGTACAAACATGATGATGGACATAATGAATAACCAAACAAATTGTTTAATGGTAGGAAGCGGTAATTTTTTAAAAAAAATAAAAAAAGAAAGAAATAGTGCACCTGCAATAAACTGGCGTATAGAAGCCAGTTGCAAAGCTGGCAACTCCCTTACACCCATTTTACTGGCAACCCAGGTGGTACCCCAAAAAAAACTTGTTATAAATAGTGCAAAATATCCTTTTGCTTTAAATGATTGCTGCAACTGTAGTTTATAATTAATGTTTAAAATGCCTTGTAGCGGTTATTACCATTGCAAGGTTATTTATTACACAATATTCTATACTTTCATTATCCCTCACGCTGCCGCCAGGCTGTATAAATGCATCTATACCTGCATTGTGCGCTATGCGTACACAGTCATCAAAAGGAAAAAAAGCATCGCTTGCAAGTACCGCACCTGTTGTATCAGCGCCAAATTGCCTTGCTTTATCTATTGCATTTCTCAGTGCATCTATCCTGCTGGTTTGCCCGCAGCCTTTGCCAATAAGCTTTTTATTTTTTACTAAGGCTATAGCATTACTTTTTAAATGTTTGCAAATAATATTTGCAAATTTTAATGATTCTTTTTCCGCATCTCTCGTTATTCTGCCGCCTACTTCTTTCCATTCTGCAAAATTTTCTTCATCAGTTTGCTGTGTTAAAATACCATTTAATAAGGAACGTGTTTGTAAAGTTTTTTCCGGATATTTTTTTAACTGCAATAAAATTCTGTTCTTCTTTTGCTTCAAAATTATTAATGCATCTTCATTAAAATCCTTAGCAATTAGTACCTCAAAAAATATTTCGTTTATAGCATTTGCGGTAGCTTCATCTATAACGCCATTGCAAACTAATACCCCACCAAATGCACTTTCCGGGTCGCAGGCAAGAGCAGCTTCCCATGCTGCAGGTACATCTTCCCTTATAGCAGCGCCGCATACATTGGTATGTTTTATAACTGCAAATACACTCTCTTTTGTTTCTTTAAATTCTGCAATAAGTTGGATTGCTGCATCTACATCTACCAGGTTATTATACGATAATTCTTTACCATGCAATTGTGTAAAAATTTCATTCAAATCTCCATAAAATCCTGCCTCCTGGTGTGGGTTTTCCCCATAGCGCAATATCTTTTTTTCTTTATTAAAAGGCGTTGCAATATTCAGGTTATTAAAGTAGCTGGAAATAGCATTGTCATATTGTGTGCACACATCAAAAGCTTTTATAGCAAATATTCTTCGTTGCTCCGGTGTTGTTTCGCCCTGCTGTTCCTTTAATAAATTTTCCAATAATGCATAATCTTTTTTCGCTGCCACTACTACTACATCTGCATGGTTTTTTGCTGCTGCACGTATCATGGAGGGCCCGCCAATATCTATCTTTTCTATAATTAATTTTTCATCTTTTGTACTGGCTACCGTTTCTTCAAAAGGATAAAGATCTACTAGTACAAGATCTATTTTCGGAATGTGATGAGCTTTCATTTCTCTTAGATGCACTTCATCATTTCTTTTGCCCAATATACCCCCAAATACTGATGGATGCAGGGTTTTAACTCTCCCGCCCAGTATAGATGGATAAGTGGTAAGCGTTTCTACAGGTATACAAGGCACGCCCAGTTTTTCTATAAACTCCTGTGTGCCGCCGGTACTGTAAATAACAATATTCAGCGCATGGAGTTGTTTAATAATTTCTTCCAAACCGTCTTTGTAAAACACAGAAATAAGAGCAGATTGTATCTTTTTTTGCATGATGTATATTTACCACAATACGCCAACAGAAATTAGCCGTTCGGGTTTTGTTGTATTGCTACAGGTTAAAGAATGTATACAAAGCAGATTAATAGATATCTAAAATAAACGAACCATTTTCTGCAGTTGTATGGCAGCGCAAATGTAATGCGGTACACTCTTTTTTCCATAATGCAATTTTCCACAAACTATTAGACCCATCTAATACAACAGTGGCGGGCATTACAGCCCCCACAATAGCTGCTATAGTTATTTTGGGGCTGTGGCAAATGAGTAAAACATCTATTTTTATTTTTTCGGTTATTGGTTCAAATTGCGTGGCACTATCTACTACAAGTATGGTTTTATTGCCAAATTTCCATAGGCGTCCGTTATGCAAAATATCATTAAGCGTATCGGTATTTAGCGATACCTGCAACGAAACCCTTGCTGGTTTTAAATGAAAATTTTGCAAAGCACCATCCGTTTTCAGTTCATCATCTCCAAGAAACCAGTATTTGTTGCCGCTAATAAAATCTACTGCCTGATGCCGGGATACGTTGTATACAATTATTTTCTTTTGCCTGCTCAGTTTTATTTTACCATAAGACCATAAAAAACTAAATACCATCATTGCTGCCAGTGCAAATTTTATGGATCGTTTATTTTTATTTAATAAACCTGCACAAATAAAAAACACAAATAAATATAAAACCATTGTGCTTGCGGGTGTTGCATAAATTTTATCCAGCAGCGAAAACGGTACTGCATTGCACCAGCTCACAATCGTATTCATTAACCAGGTGAGAATATATACCAGTTTGCCCAGTGCCGCTGCCAGCGGATGAAACCATGCAAAAACAATTAAAAATATTTCGGTAAAAAGAATAATCGTAGATAGTGGTACAGATAATAAATTGGTAACCAAAAACAGGTTGGGAAACTGGTGAAAATAATAAATACATATTGGGAAAGTAAGTACCTGCGCCGCAATAGTTATAGAACACATTTGCCATACTTCTCTAAGCTGTTTATTTTTTACAAAGAATAAATTGAAAATGGGTTTTTGTAGCCACACAATACCAGCTACGGCAAAATAGCTCAGTTGAAAGCCCACATCCCACAGCAGGTAAGGATCGTAGCAAAGCAATAAAAAGGCTGATGCCCCGAGTGCATTGTAAATAGTAGCCTGCTTAAAAAAAGTTTTGCCAATAATAATGCAGGTAAACATTACAGCACTTCTCATAACAGATGCAGATGCGCCGGTGATTAAACTAAACAACCAAAGGCACGAAAGTATGAGTACCACTTTTAAAACAGCGTATTTTTTTATTACAGGGATGCGGGAAAAAAGCCATACCAATACCACATAAATAAGCCCCAGGTGCATGCCGGATATTGCAATAATGTGTACCACACCGGTATTACTATATTCCTGCACCACATCTTTATCCAGGTCTTCTTTATAGCCTATGAGTAATGCCTCTGCAATGCCGGTAACTTTTTTATTGCCCTGCACAAATTTTTGCAGCGTGCTTATTACACTGCTTCTTGCCCAAAAAATAAATGAATATAAAGTATGTGCAGCGTGCTTTTGCAGTAAACTGTATTTTTCCTTTTTTAAAAATACCTGATGAAATATTTGTTGAAAGCCAGCATACCTTTCGTAATTAAAAGCTGCGGGGTTGCCGGAATTTTTTATGGCCGTTAAACCGCCTTTAATTAAAATTTCATCGCCGTATTGCGGAAGGGTAAGGGAATCAGCTTTTCCAAAATAGATAAGCACTTTGCCATTTACTTTTTTTAAAATACCATCATCTGTTAAAATATATTTTATAGCAGCATCCGCCTTAAAAGATTTTTCTTTTTGCAAGGGTGGCTCCAGTATTTTTATAACTAATAAAGTACTGTCATTGTAGTTTTTGCCAAACCAGTCATTATCATTTCTACCATCATTATGCCAGGTAAGAAATGCACCTGCAATAAAAAGTATTACATTGAGCAACAAGCCCTGCAGCCACTTATAGCGGTATTGAGCTGCATTTGGCAATATAATAAATATAAGATAAGCTGCTATACAGAGTATACCGATAATGCCCATTGCAGGTAACGTTATACCTATGTACCATTCAAAAATAATTCCTGCTATTAAGGGCAAGAGTAATCTTATAAATGGCGATGCTTTCCAGAAATGTATTTTGTATGAAGCAGTCATGTATCGTTGGCCTCATGAAAATACAATTATCTCATTACAAATAATAGTATTTTATGAAGCAGATGATTTTTTCATCATTCTATAAAACTGCTCATAAATCTATTTTTCCTGCTCAGCATTCTTGGCTTCCACCTCCTGTTTTCGCAGTTTTCTGCGCAGCCATATTTCCCCCTTGTGGCGTGTAGGTACTTCATCACCAAGGAGTTTGCCCCAGGGTTTCATTTCGGGCAGGCGATCGAAAATTATTTTTAAAATAGCCACAAAAGGTATAGATAAAAACATACCGGATACACCCCAGAGTGCGCCACCCAGCAGCACCACCAGTATACTGAAGAATGCATTTATTTTTACACGGGAGGATACCAGAAATGGCACGAGAAAATGATTATCTATAAACTGAATTAAAGTATATGCACCAATAATGCCTAGCTGCGTGGTAAAACCATCTTTGGTAACGGAGGCCATAATTACCGGCAATGCAATGGCTATTATACCACCAATATAAGGCAGCATGTTGAGCAATGCGCCAATAACGCCAAATAAAATAGCATATTCTACACCAAGTAACAATAGTGCAACAGAGTTCATAACCGCTACCACAAGGGCTTCCAGCAATAAGCCCACCATATAGCTTTGTATAGCAGATTTTGTTTCTGTAAGTACTTCAGATACTTTAGCTGTATTCTCTTCTGCAAATACTTCGTGAAAAAAATTGATAATAAGCGTTTTGTAATATAATAAGAGAAAAACGTAAATAGGAATTAACAATATAAAACCGAGTACACCAAATGCGCCACCCAATGTTTTACCTACCAAAGACTGGCTGCTGTTAAGGGAATTTGTTATTATTTTTTGTTGCTTTGCTATGGGCATATTTATTTTATGCTCAAGCCAGCCTTGTATTTGTGCAAGGTTTTGATTAAATTTTATTTTTAATTCCGGCAGGTTATCGCCAAAATTTATTAACTGCGAGGATATAAAAAATAAAATACCTCCCACTACCACAATGGCCAAAATGAGTGCAAGTAAAATGGCAACAACTTTATGTAATCCTTTTTTTTGCAGATTACTTACCAGCGGGTTTAGTAATATGGCAAAAATTAATGCAAACGCAATGGGCTCCAGTATATCCTGTAAATTAAAAAGGGCATAGCAAACCAAAATTAATCCAAAGATGATTACTGTACTCTTTAAATAGAATGGGTATTCTTTATTTACAGGTTCCATCGATGATAACAATTTAGTTTTTTGAAATTAAAATAATATTATATTATGACTGCAATTAATTGCTAATTATATGCCTAAAAGTTTTGGGAAACCATTTACCCAACTTAAAAGTATAATAATAGCCTGCCTTTACGTCATTTTAAACGAAGTTGCACCGAATTTGATAATCCTGTAATACATTCCTATAAATAAATACACAATAATTATACAATGAAGATTTTGTTGCACTACCTCAAGCCACATAAATGGCTAGTTATTTTCACATTGATAATGGCCTCCATCAATATAGGCTTTTCATTATTAGATCCTATTTTGCTGGGTAAACTGGTTTCGCTCGCAGGAGATCATCAGGCTAAAGCGCCCGGCTTTACAGATCATAGTTTTTTCTGGGAATATGATCACATCTCAAGGAAAGGAAAACCTTACCTGCAATTAGGCGTTTACTACATTCTTATTTTTTCTATTTCTGTAGCAATGATAAGCCGCATTGCAAAAGCATTTCAGGATTATTTTTTAAATGTAGTCATACAAAAATTTGGTGCAAGGGTTTTTACAGATGGGCTGCAGCATGCTATGAAGCTGCCTTACCAGCAGTTTGAAGACCAGCGAAGCGGCGAAACATTATCTATACTTACTAAGGTAAGATCCGATGTAGAAAAGTTTATGATCAGCTTCATCAATATACTTTTTGGAGTTATTATAGGCGTGGTTTTCGTTTTTGTATATGCTGCAATTTTTATAAACTGGCGCATACCCGTAGCTTATTTTGTGGGTATTTTAGTGCTTACCCTTATTACTAACAAACTCAGCAAAAAAATAAAAATAATACAGAAAAATATTGTGGGGCAAACGACTGCACTGGCAGGTTCTACCACAGAATCTTTAAGAAATATAGAGCTGGTAAAAAGCCTGGGGCTTACCCACCAGGAAGTAGAAAGGTTAAATAAAAACACCTATAAAATTCTGGGGCTGGAGCTTACAAAAGTAAAGCGCATACGCAGTATAAGTTTTGTACAGGGTACGCTGGTAAATACATTGCGGCAGGTAATTTTATTTATTTTGATGTGGCTTATTTTTAGAAATGAAATGGATGCGGGGCAACTGGTAACGATGCAGATATTTTCCTTTTTTGTATTTGGCCCGCTGCAGGAAATTGGTAATATTTTATTATCCTACCGGGAAGCAGAAGCATCTTTAAACAACTTTGATGCGCTTATGAAAAAAGCACCGGAGCAGGAACCGGCTAACCCGAAGCCACTGGGAAATATAGATACACTTGCTTTTAAAAATGTAGCATTTAAACATCAAACTGCAGCACACAAAGCTATTGATGGTATAAGCTTTAATGTGAGTATTGGCGAAACCATTGCATTTGTGGGGCCAAGCGGCAGCGGCAAATCTACCCTTATGAAATTGCTGGTAGGATTGTACCGTCCGCAGGAAGGAAAAATATTGTATAATGGACTAGATGAAACAGAAATACATTTTGATGATTTGAGAAATCAGATAGGTTTTGTAACGCAGGATACGAATTTATTTAGCGGCAGCATTAAAGAAAATTTATTATTTGTAAATCCCGCTGCTACCGATGATGACCTTAATGATGCGCTGCAAAAAGCAGCCTGCACTTATTTACTAAGCCGTGCAGAAAAAGGCCTGGATACTATGATAGGCGAGGGTGGATTAAAATTAAGTGGTGGCGAAAAACAACGTTTATCTATAGCACGTGCGCTCCTGCGCAAGCCGCATTTATTAATATTTGATGAAGCTACCTCAGCATTGGATTCTCTTACCGAAGAAGAAATTACCAATACGATAAGGGAAATTTCTTCGCAAAAAGAACAAATTACTATCCTTATTGCACACCGGCTTAGCACCATTATGCACGCAGACAGAATTTATGTTTTAGAAAAAGGCGAAGTGGTAGAAACCGGCAACCACAATACTTTGCTGGAAGAAAAAGGATTGTATTATGCCATGTGGCGCCAGCAAATTGGCGAAAGAAAAAAGATAGAAGTTGGCACAGAAAATAAATTGCAGGCAATAAAAAATTAATGGTTGAAAGATAAAGTAAAGCCGTAAATTTTAGTTATCGGCTTTACATCTTCTGTAGTTTTTTTAACTCGCTTCTTTTTTTAACTAGTAACTTTTTTAACCATGACGGCACTTCAAATTTTAGGTTTAACAGCAGGCACTATTACCTCCATTACCTTTTTGCCGCAGGTAATACATATATGGAAAACAAAATCTGCAAAAGACCTGAGCATGAATATGCTACTACTGCTTATACTTGGAGTAAGTATGTGGCTCACTTATGGCATACTGGTAGCAGATGCTGCTATTATTTATACTAATAGTATGGTGCTTGCCATGAGTTTAATAATGCTGGTATTTAAACTAAAATTTAAATAATGAAAACGAATGATAGCAATGTGCCCAAACCAAACTACTGGCTCAGTATTTTTAAAATGAAATGCCCCAGGTGCAGGCGTGGCAATATGTTTAAAGATGGCAGAACGTACAGAAGAATTTCGCTTAAACATATTTTTGACATGCATGAGCACTGCCCGGAGTGCGGGCAAAAATTTGAAATGGAGCCCGGGTTTTGGTATGGCACTGCTTATGTGAGCTATGCATTATCTGTGGCTATTTCTGTTGCCACATTTCTAGCGTGGTATGTACTTATTGGTTTTAATACTTCGGATAACAGAATATACTGGTGCCTTGGTACTAACGGTGTAGTACTTATACTTATTCAGCCTTGGCTTATGAGAATAAGCCGTGTATTATACCTGCATTTCTTTTTAAGCTACGATAAAGATTATAAACAAAAGAAACCTACTGCATTTGGATAGTATGCTGTATTAAGTTTTATAATTTTCTCAAAAAAGTTTTACAATTTATTTTTAAAAAACGGAAAAGAATTTTATTTTTTAATGATAATATTCTCCCGCAGGCATTTTAAAAATTCTTGCTTTTTGCAGGTTCATAAATGCAGTATTATCTTCCTCATGACTTGCCGCCCAGTTTTGATAAGCCGCAAGATTTTCCGCAGCAGCAAAAAGCCACTGGTTGTAAGCTTCAAACATTCCTTCTCTTAACAATTGCTTGTGATATTCGAAAAGGCGCACCGGCATTTTTATTTCTTTATTTGCAAACCAATCCAGTATAAATCTTGTTCTTATCATGGTAAGCGTTTCTGTATTTATACCATTGCCTGCTACTGCACTGCTACCATTCATTACCTGCAAATAATTAGTTGCAAATACATTTTTATCTTTATTGTTTTTAATAAGATCTGCTTCTGCAAAAAGTTTTTTATAACCATCCAGCAGCAATTGTTTAACCTCGGCTGTTTTGCTGCCAGAGGGTTCCATATTTACAAAAATTTCTCCGTACAATAACCCCCATACTTTATCTGTGCTGAGGTAGTAATATTTTGCTGCGTTATAATAATTTTTGCTGTACGAAGGGTCTGTTTCTATTCCTTTTTCCCAGTTTTTTATAGCGTCATAATTTTTATCGTTTAGTTGTAATTCTCCCAGTTCATTATACAGAGGCCCGCTATCCGGAAATTTTTTTAAACCTTTTTTATATAATTTTTCGCATTCTTTTACCTGGTCCAGTTGCTTGTAAATATTACCAGCTATTTGAAAACACTGGTCGTCTGCATCATCTTTATCCAGCAGTGGTTTTATAATGTCCAGTGCTTTTACATTATCCTTTTGGTAGTAGTAGCAAAGCGCCAGGTCTTTTGCCATAGCAGTGCTTTGCGGGTTTTGCTGCAGGCTTCTGTTTAGCACCAGCACTGCGTTTGCATAATCGCCCTGCCGCATAAATGCCTTTCCCGTTTCGTGCAGCGTTATACCGGGTTGCGCAAAAATTGTATCGCCAAAAAAGATGATACTAATAATAAGAATAAATATTTTTTTCATGGTATGCATATTCCGAGTCCCTCATCCGGAAAATGGATGAATTTTTATAATTAATAGTAGTGTTAAGATAGGCCTTAATTTATAATGGTAAATGGCTGATAATTCATCATTCACTTTTCATTTCCGCCATATCTTTTTTAACTTCCAACACTTTATCCAATTAAATGTGTAAGCAATCCATCTCTTAGCTTGGGCTCAAACCATGTACTTTTTGGTGGCATTACTTCACCACTATCGGCCACGGCAAAAAGCTGCTCTATGCTCACAGGGTAAAGGCTTATTGCGAAAGCCATATCACCGTTGTCTACTCTTTTTTCCAATTCCTGCAATCCCCGTATACCGCCCACGAAATCTATTCTGGTGTCCGTTCGCTGATCTCTAATGTTTAAAATGGGCGATAAAATATATTCCTGCAATACATTTATATCCAATGAGCCAATGGCATCTTCTTTATGCGTATTTTTTTTAGCCGTAAGTTTATACCATTGCTTATTGATGTATAATCCAAATTGGTGTAAAGCTTCTGGCCGGTATGCGTCTTCTTTTTTTTCTAAGCTAAAGTTGGTTT
>JANXXM010000005.1 GCA_025350645.1 Ferruginibacter sp. | reverse complement strand
AATGTTGCGTTAAAAACTTGAAACCGCCCACGGGCACTCTGCGTTACATCAAACAGTACTTAAGAATTGACAGCTTGAAAATTATGCTAGAGACAAATGATTTGTAAAAAGTGTATGCGGTGCAGAAACAAGATTAATATCAAATTTTAGAGAAGGTTCAATTCTCGAACTTGCATTATGAATTCGAAAAGAAATTTGCCAACCTTCGGAAAGGGTTACTAATAATGTAGTTTGAGAATTTTCTTGATAGATAATTTCAATTAAACGATTTGGTAGTTTTAGCTTTTGAATTTTTAATTTTGGCTTAACAGTTTTAAAAGGCAAGTTTAATGTTCCGTGAAGATTATAAGCTTGAATTTCGACTTTATTTTTGCCTTTAATAACTTTATAAAAATCTTGATTACCTATTAAATACTCGACTAATTTTTGTGCTACAACTCCACGATTTTCAGTATCAAGTCTTTCTAATTCTTTTTTAAAAGCATTTAAAATTGGAACATAAACTGTGGTATGATAATCTCCAAGCGTTGACCATTTTTGTGTTGCTTTGCTTGCAGTTCTTAGTTTAGCAAGTTCATCAAAAATTGGTTTTATTTCTGTAAAGTAATTTTGAGAACAAGAAAAACCTAGCCATTTTTCGCCGAAATTAATATCATTAGAAAGCCTAGAATGTTTTACAGCTCTATGGTTGTTTTTTGCAGAGATTCCAATTTCCCATTTTTGCAAAGAACGAATTGCAAGAACATCTCTAACATCGCCAATTTGACCTTGCTTATCAGAAACGATTTCTAATTGCAAAACATCATTTTTATAAATGCCATTTGACAATCTTGGTTCTAAATCAATTAGAAAATTTACTGCAAAACTTGCATTTAAATTATATAAGCCTTTTTCAGTTTTGTTGAAACTCTCAAAACATTTTTTTGCAGTTTTATACGGTTCACTTTCAACAACCGTAACAGAAGTTAAAACTAGCAATCTCTCTAAAAAAGAATTAAGCAAAGCATATTCAAACGCTTTACCATTTTGGGTTTGCTTGGCTATTGTTGGCATAAATTATTGGGCTACGGCATTTACAATTTCAAGCATTCGTTCACGGACAGTATGACCTGAAAGAAAATTTGATTTAATAATTTTCACTTCTTTTTTCTCAACTTTTACATTTGCTAAATCATTAAGTATTTGAGTTGCCAAAACTTTCCCCATTCTCACAGGAACAGCATTACCAATCATCTTGTAACCAGCAACAACACTTGAATAATGAAATGTAAAACTATTAGGGAAAGTTTGTATTCTTGCACACTCACGTACAGACAAGCGACGATACAAATCTTCTTTTCCTTTAACAAACTCTCTAAGATTTTGCTCAATGAATTTCATTTTTGGAGCTTGTGGATGAATTGGAGCGTGACGACCGCCAGCTTGAATTGTGAAGGAAACTTCATCCCAAGACCGAACTCTATTTCTTGACATAAAAATTGAAGAAAACCCACCAATCATATATTCGTGGTTTGAAACTTTACAATCTTTACCATTGGTTATGTTTCCTTCTTTTGCAGGTAAAACAGAATCTTTTAAATCACCAATTGCTTTTAACAAGGTAATTTTATTTTCTAATGTAGTTTGTTTTGGAAATTCAAATTTTATTTTTAAATCATTTCTGTAGCCAATAAAGAAAACACGTTTTCTATCTTGTGGAATTCCGAAATCAGAAACGTTTAATAATTGAAACGACAAAGTATATCCGATGTCTTGAAACATTTGCTTAATATTTGCCAGTGCTTCTTTATGTGCAGGTAACAACATACCTGAGACATTCTCAGCTAGGAAAAATTTTGGTTTCTTATCTGCAAGAATTCTCATAAACTCGTAAAACAGTTGACCACGTTTATCAGCAATTCCTTTTTTTGAACCAGCTTCTGACCAACTTTGACAGGGTGGTCCACCGATTATTCCATCGCAATCAGGAACATCAGAAGAAGGAATATCAACGATTGAACGTCTATCCAAAATTGTGTTTTTATGATTTTTTTCGTAGGTTTCCCATATTTCTTTGTCGTATTCATTGGCCCAGACTACATCGAAACCAGCTTTTTCAAAACCTAAATCAAGACCACCTGCACCTGCAAAAAAAGAAACTACTTTCATAAACTAAAGATTTTAGCGAAGTTACAAAGATTTTATTTTTTTCACTATTTTACATAAAAATAGATTTTTTGAATGACATAAAGAGGGGCGAACGCATAACATTGGGTTTTGCAATAGTTGGGCTTGACGTTCGTACAATCAGCAGTAGTACACATCCCAGCTTTGGTTCGGGCAGGACAAGCAACATTGGGCATAAGTTCTTAACATCATTTTTATATCTTTACTCAGCATCAGTTCCGGGCAGAAGGAATACTAATTCCCAACCTGCACAAAGCCATATCCGTTGTGTGTAATTGTATTTTGACACCCTAAAATTGACAGAAAATTACTTAACTTTATCTAAAATTTACAGCAATGAGCTTCACTGACAGACATATTGTGGAAACTTATACAGGCTTATTTGAAGGTCTTAGTTCTATGAACAAAATTGAACTAATTGAAAGTCTTTCTAAGTCATTAAAAACAGAGAAGACGTCAAAAGATACAAAGTTTTACAAATCGTTTGGTGCCTTTTCCTCCGAGAAATCAGCAGAAGAAATAATTGCAGACATTAAATCAAGTAGAAAATTTAGAAATAAAGAAATCAAATTCTAATGCAGTACCTACTTGATACAAATATTTGTGTTTTCTTCTTACGAGGAAAACTAAATTTGGATGACCTCATAAAACAAAAAGGACGAGAAAACTGCTTCATTTCAGAAATAACAGTTGTGGAACTTCGTTATGGTGCAGAGAACAGCGATAAACCAACAAAATCTCACAAAACTGTTGACGCATTTGTAAGCGGACTTTCAATAATTCCTATTTATGGTTCAATAAAGCGTTATGCAAAAGAAAAAGTTAGACTTAGAAAAATTGGAAAACCAATGCACGACGAGTTTGACCTTTTAATTGGTGTTACTGCGATTGAAAATAAACTCACTTTGGTAACCGACAACGTAAAAGACTTTGAACGATTGGACGGAGTGGAAATTGAGAATTGGTTCAAGCGAAAGTAGCACAGCTTACAACATGGGGTTTTGCAATATTTGGGCTTGATTACTATGATTCAACCAAATGTTTTTTCTGGTATAATACTGAAATATAGTTGGTAAAATCCTCTAAGACTCAATGTTTTTATCGGTCTTTAAAGAAGTTTAGTGAAAGTCGTTTCACTAAACTTTTTTTGTTTATGCAAAAGATAAAAAAAGCGATGCTGGAGTTGTCA
>JANXXM010000130.1 GCA_025350645.1 Ferruginibacter sp. | reverse complement strand
TCTTGATAAAAGGCCCTTCGGCAGCGGCATTATATCCTACAGTGATAACAGATTTTTCGCCGGGCGCTATCGTTTTTTCTTTATCCCACTGCGGTGTGGTGCAACCGCAACTTGCCTGCACATTATCTAATCTAAAAGCTGTTTTACCGGTATTTGTAATTTCAAATACATGAGTTACCGGTTTGCCCTGTGGTATTTTACCAAAATTATATTCTGTTTCTTTAAGCAATAATGTTTCTTCTACTGGCTTTACTGTTTCTGCAACATTTGCAACAGGTAATATATTTTGTGCATTAACGGTAGAAAAAAATATTCCTAAAACGAAAACAAATAATAATTTTTTCATTGACAGTCTTTTTTTTAGAATTCAAAGATAACGAATGACTACAGAAGTTGCAAAATTGAACAGCCATTTACACATTATTAACAATGCGGCACTAAATTCAATATTTTTGCAGCATCTTACATCATAACATGGATACAATGAATTTTACAGATACAGCATCCGAAGAAAAATTAAGTTTTGAAACTTTTAGAAATGAAGTTTTAAGTGATTATCGTTATGTGTGCATTAGCAGAGAAGCGAGCCTGCTGGGCAGAAAAGAAGTACTTACCGGAAAAGCAAAATTTGGCATTTTTGGTGATGGTGCAGAAGTGCCGCAGATAGCGATGGCAAAGTTTTTTAAACCCGGAGATTTTCGCTCCGGTTATTACAGGGATCAAACTTTTATGTTTGCCAGCGAACTGTGTACCATACAACAATTTTTTGCACAACTATATGCGGATAGTGATATAAACAATGATCCCTTTAGTGCGGGCAGGCAAATGAATGCACACTTTGCTACTAAAATGGTAGATGAAAAAGGAAACTGGCTGCCGCTTGCAAACAGCAAAAATATAAGCAGCGATATAGCTCCCACAGGCGGGCAAATGCCAAGGGCACTTGGGCTTGCCTTTGCCAGTAAATTTTTTAGAAATGTACCTGCCTTAAAAGATGAAACCACCCTTAGTAACAATGGAAATGAAATTTGTTTTTGTACCATCGGAGATGCATCTACAAGTGAAGGGCATTTTTGGGAAACAATAAATGCTGCAGGCGTTTTACAGGTGCCGCTTGCCGTTTTTGTATGGGATAATGGGTATGGCATTTCTGTACCAAAAGAATATCAAACTACAAAAGGCTCTATATCCGAAGCCCTGGCAGGTTTTCAAAAAACAGAAGGTAGCAATGGGTTTAATATTTACAAACTAAAAGGATGGGATTATGCAGGCATGTGCGAAGTACTGGAACCTGCCATACAACATATAAGAGATACCCATACGCCCGCTATTTTTCATGTTGAAGAAATTACGCAGCCGCAGGGTCATTCCACCTCTGGCAGCCATGAGCGCTATAAAGATAATGACCGCCTTCAATGGGAAAAAGAATGGGACTGTATAAAACAAATGCGCACGTGGATAATAGAAAATGCACTGGCAGAAGAACACGAATTAAAAAACATAGAAGAAGAAAGTATAGTTGAAGTAAAACAGGGCAAGCAGGCTGCATGGGATAGTTATATAACACCCATAAAAAAATCAGTAGAAGAAACAGCAGCCATCTTAATAAAAACGCAAAATGAAATTGCTGTAAAAGCAGCAGCAGCTCTAAGCGCATTGAGAGAACCTATGCGCAGAGATATATTAAAATCGCTGGCAGCAGTACTATATATCTTACCCCGAAAAAGTGCCGATGAAGTACAAAAATATTATGATGAACTTTTAAAAAGCAACACTGCATTGTACGATGCACATTTGTATAACGAAGGAGAAAAATCTGCATTAAAAATACCGGTAGTACCTGCAGTATATAACAGCGATGCGCCTGCGGTAAATGGCTACGAAGTTTTAAACAAGTACTTTGATCAGCTTTTTACCAATAATAAAAAAGTAGCCGCTTTTGGCGAAGACCTTGGTTTTATAGGCGATGTAAACCAGGGTTTTAGCGGGCTGCAGGATAAGCATGGCAGCGATAGAATTTTTGATACAGGTATAAGAGAACTTACCATAATGGGGCAGGGCATTGGCATGGCGTTAAGAGGCCTGCGGCCCATTGCAGAAATTCAGTACCTGGATTATTTATTGTATGGCTTACAACCATTGAGCGACGATGTGGCCACCACACATTTTCGTACTGCAGGCCAGCAAAGCGTGCCGCTTATTGTGCGCACACGTGGCCACAGGCTGGAAGGTATATGGCATAGTGGCTCGCCCATGGGTATGATCATAAATGCACTGCGTGGCATGTATGTATGTGTGCCCAGGAATATGACGCAGGCAGCAGGTATGTACAATACACTGCTGCAAAGCAACGACCCTGGGTTGGTCATAGAGTGCTTAAACGGATATCGCCTTAAAGAAAAACTACCAGATAATTTAGAAACATTTACGGTGCCGCTTGGCGTTATAGAAGTTTTGAGAGAAGGCAGTGATGTAACTATTGTAAGCTATGGATCTACGCTTCGCATTGTGCTAGAAGCCGCTGGCACAATGGCCAGGATGAATATAAGCTGCGAGGTAATAGACGTACAAACGCTCTTGCCTTTTGATATAAACCACAGTATTGTAGCATCTCTTAAAAAAACAAACCGCATTATTTTTATAGATGAAGATGTACCTGGGGGTGCCGCAGCATATATGTTTAATAAAGTAATGGAAGAGCAAAAAGGATATAGGCATCTGGATGTGTCTCCACGTACGTTAACTGCAAAAGATCATCGCCCGGGGTATGGCAGCGATGGAGATTATTTTGCAAAACCCAATACAGAAGATGTCGTAAGAGAAGTAAGGGAAATGATGAAGGAATAGAAGCAGTGGGCAGAGGGGAATAATATTTTTTATTAATGTTTTTTGTGACTTTAGATCAATTTTGGACATTTGCCTAGGCTATTTGTTACTAACTTTTTAATCCGCCAATTGTCTGATTAAAAAGCTAGTCCACTTATATCCAAACCACATGAGTAAATTTTTTTCAATGGTACGATCATTTATTACATTATTATTTTATCTTACAGGTGATAATGGACAGGTATCTTTTTCCTGTTTTAATCATAACCTTTAAAATAATAATTATGGGCGTAGTAAAAGTTATTGAAGTAATAGCATCCAGCAAAACAAGTTTTGATGATGCTGTAAAACAAGCCGTAAAGGAAGTTTCAAAAACCATTCGCAATATCGACAGCGTATGGGTAAAAGACATGAAAGCACATGTAGATAATGGAGAAATAACTTCCTACGGTGTTATCTGCAAAGTATCATTCCGGCTGGATACTTCAGAATAATTAATTTAAAAAAGCAGATGCAAAAAACGTCTGCTTTTTAATTTCTTTTATTTTTTAAAAATATACAGCATGCTGTACCTCGCAGTAAATATCTTTGCAGCAAAAATAAAATAATGGATCAACATCTTCACCATGCAGACCATACTGAACAACATCTTACCAGCTCTGATTTGTTGAGAGATGTGGTAATAGGTATGAGCGATGGGCTTACTGTACCCTTTGCACTGGCAGCAGGTTTAAGCGGTGCTGTAGATAGCAGCAGCATCATTGTAATAGCCGGTATTGCAGAAATTTGTGCAGGCAGTATTGCCATGGGTTTGGGCGGTTATTTATCAGGCAAAACAGAACAGGATCATTATACCAACGAAGTAAAAAGAGAGCATTACGAAGTAGATAACATGCGGGAGCAGGAAATAAATGAAACAAAAGATTTTTTTGCCAATATAGGATTAAGCAAAGAAGTACAGGAAAAAGCTACAGAAGAAATTGCAAAAGATAAAGAACGTTGGGTAGATTTTATGATGAAGTACGAACTGGGACTAGAAAAGCCAGATCCGCGACGGGCAACTAAAAGTGCATTAAATATTGGGCTTTCCTATGTAGCCGGCGGTATCATTCCGTTGAGCCCTTATTTTTTTATAATCAGTTCCGCAGAAGCATTAAAGTACTCCGTTGTATTCACATTAGTTTGCCTTTTTATTTTCGGGTTTTTTAAAAGTAAAATGACGGGCGTAAATCCATTATGGGGTGCTGTAAGAGTAACACTTATTGGCGCAGTAGCAGCGGCAGCAGCATTTGGCGTAGCCAAATTATTTGAACATTAATTGAAGCAATCGTCATTAAATGATATACTGCTCTGTAAGGCTTCTTTATTTTCTTACTAACTTTTTTTATTATTAAAATATTACAGCTTTATTTCGTTTAAAAATTTTGAAAACAAAAGGATCATATTTAGCAAAACATCTTGCAAAAACGACTTGTGAAAACGGGGTGCAGCCATTTGCAAAAATGCATTCTGTACTTATTACAGAAGAGCAGCGGGCAGCCTTTGAAGCAGGAAAAGTTTTGTTGATAGATAAGCCTCTGCACTGGACATCTTTTGATGTGGTAAGAAAAATAAGGAACAGTATTAAAATAAAAAAAGTAGGTCATGCCGGCACGTTAGACCCTCTTGCAACAGGCTTGCTCATTGTTTGTACCGGTAAGTTTACAAAAAAAATAAATGAATATATGGCACAGGTAAAAGAATATACCGGTTCTTTTACCCTGGGTGCCACAACGCCTACTTATGATAAAGAAAGTGAGCTACAGGATCACAAGCCATACCATCATATAACTGCAGCAGATATTAAAAATGCATCTCAAAAGTTTATGGGAGAAATTGAGCAGTTCCCTCCTATATATTCTGCTATAAAAAAAGAAGGCATGGCATTGTATGAGCTTGCACGCCGTGGTGTGCATGTAGAACTGAAAGCAAGAAAAATTACTATTAATGAATTTGAAATAACGCAGATAACATTACCTGTTTTACATTTTCGTATTGTATGCAGCACAGGTACTTACATTCGCAGTATTGCACATGATATGGGCGCAGCATTAAATACCGGCGCATACCTTAGCGAACTGAGGCGTACAAAAATTGGCGATAATGATGTGGAAAATGGGGTGACTATGCAAAACTTTTTAGAAAGTCTTGTATAAAAAAATTATCCCGGCCAGCCCCATTGTAAAAATGCAGGAAAAGCTCTTGCCCATGTGGGTACATCATGCTTTCCGTCTTTTATTTCCAGGTACATAATATCATTTGTTTTGGTATAGCCTTTATTTTCCAGTTCCTCTATCACCGCAAGTGTATCATCAATTGAATCTATTACACCATTGTTGTTTCTATCTGCAGTTTCATCCTGCGTGCCTACTTCAAAAAAAAATTTTAGCCAGGGTATATAATTTCCCTGGCGTATGCGGCGTTGCATTATCCTGTTTTTTTGTTCATCAAAATCCAGGTCTTCAGTATCTTTATCCCGCCACCAAAGTGAGCCGCTAAATATACCTGCTTTAAAAAATTCTTCTGGGTGGTTCCATACAATATCCAGTGCACACAACCCTCCCAGCGAAAAGCCGGCAAAAGATTTATCTTTAAAAGAAACAATGTTGTATGTTTTTCTAATGCGGGGCAACAGCTCTTCCATAACAAATTTTGTATACAATGCAGCTTTGGCACCCCTACCCTTGTAATCTAAAACACCGGCAGTACCATACTCGTTTTTTCTATCTGCAGAGCAATGGATGCCTACACAAAAAACAGGTGATATTTTATTTTGCTGATATAAATCGGTGAGAATATTTTCAAATTGCATCGTACGTAAGTCCTGTCCGTCGTTTATTAAAATAAGGCTGAAAGATTGTACCTGTTCAAAATTGGCGGGGTAATAACAATCTATAATTACTTCTCTCTGAAGCTGGGCCGATTTTATAAAAAAGTTGTCTGTTATAATATCTTGCTGGGTAGTTATTGGCATAAAGATCAAAAGTAAGAAAAGCCTTGCGAAAATGCATTGCAATTAATAACTAAAACATAATTTGTTTTTTTGGATTGTAAAAAATATATTTGATTAGATTATCCACACAACACATTCACTTAATTTTTTAAATTTTTCAATATGAAAAAAATTGGCATTTTGCATGGCAAAGAAAGAAGTTTTCCCGAAGCTTTTGTAGAAAGAATAAACAGTAAAAATATAGAGGGTATTATAGCAGAATCTGTACGCATAGATAAGGTGGTGCAGGGCGAAAGCAGCGGCTATGCTGTTATTGTAGATCGAATATCGCAGGATATACCTTTTTATAGGGCTTTTTTAAAAAATGCAGCATTGTGTGGTACTGCCGTTATAAATAACCCTTTTTGGTGGAGTGCAGATGAAAAGTTTTTTAATAATTGTTTGTCTACAAAAATAGATGTGCCCGTACCTAAAACGGTTATACTCCCCTCTCACGAAATGCCTGCAGATACAAGTGGCGAATCATTTAGCAACCTTGCTTACCCGCTGGATTGGGATAGTATGTTTAACTACATTGGTTTTCCTGCATACATGAAACCCTTTGCAGGCGGCGGTTGGAAGAGTGTGTATAAATTAAACGACAAAGACGATTTTTTTACCAAGCATGCAGAAACGGAACAACTGGTAATGATGCTGCAGGAGGAAATTATTTTTGATGAATATTATCGCTGTTATTGTATAGGGAGCAAGTACGTAAAAATAATGCCTTATGAGCCACGCAATGAACACCATTTAAGATATGTGGCAGATTTTAAACCCGATGCAGAACGGTATAAATTAATGGAAGATATTGTGCTTCGCATTAATAAATTTTTAGGCTATGATTTTAACACCGTTGAGCTTGCAATAAGGAACGGTGTGCCGTATGCAATAGATTTTTGCAACCCTGCACCAGATTCAGAACTTACCAGTGTAGGGCAGGAAAACTTTGACTGGGTGGTGGAAGCAGCGGCCATATTCGCAATTGAAAAAGCACAGGCTCAGGCAGAAGGTACCGACAACCTTACCTGGGGAGAATACATTAAACGCAGTGCAAATAAAATACCTTTATACAAATAAAAAACATGAAAGAGTATCTAACCTTATTGAATGACGGTGATATGAGCGAAACGCTTGTAGAAAAACCGCAAAGCGAATATGGGTTTACGTATGCAGATTATCTTACGTGGAATTTTAAAGAAAGAATTGAATTAATAAAGGGAAATATTTTTAAAATGAGTCCTTCACCTGAGATAACACATCAAAAAATTTAGATGAATTTAGTTTCATTTTTTGTAAAAAATTTAAGTCATGATCCATGTCAGTTATTTTATGCACCAATTGATGTAAAATTTATACGGACTTCCTTTAAAAAAGAAAAGTGGCCGACAATGAAATTTTTACTGTTGTACAACCAGATATCATTATAGTGTGCGATATTGAAAAATTAACAGACCTAAGAAGTGTAAACGGTGCGCCGGAAATGGTTGTTGAAATATTAAGCCTGGGTAATACTAAAACAGAAACAAAGCATAAACTAGATTTGTATGAAGAAAATGGCGTGTTGGAGTATTGGGTTGTACACCCCCCATTATAAATTTGTTGAAGTATCTTTTTTGAAAAACCACAAGTATAGTAGACATACTATCTATGAAATGGAAGATGATATACCCTGCGCAGTTTTAAAAGGCATTAGGGTGTCAGTTGCTGAAATCTTTAAATTATCAAACTAATAAATTTTATGGCTAATTTATCTTATAAACAATTTACACTGGGCGTAGAAGAAGAGTACATGGTAATAGACCCGCACACACATGAACTAAAAAGCCATGAGCAAAAAATAGTGCACGAAGGGCAGAAAATAATTATGGATAAAGTAAAGGCCGAAATGCACCAGGCGGTTGTAGAAGTGGGTACAGACATTTGTGCAGATGTGGATGAAGCTTTTATGGATGTGAGTACTTTAAGAAAAACAATAAGCAGCATAGCAGGAGATTTGGGGCTATGGATAGGTGCCAGCGGAACACATCCTTTTAGCCATTGGGAAAGTCAGCTCATAACAGAGCACGTACGATACAGTGAGATTGTGAATGAGTTGCAGGAAGCTGCCAGAAGTAACCTGGTTTTTGGCCTACATGTACACGTAGGTATGGAAACCCGGGAAATGGCCATACATATAGCAAACAGTGCAAGATATTTTTTGCCCCATGTATTTGCATTGAGTACTAACTCTCCTTTTTGGGAAGGCCGTACTACAGGCTACAAATCTTTTCGCACAAAAGTTTTTGAAAAATTTCCCCGTACGGGCATACCAGATCATTTTGAAAGCATAGAAGAATATGATAATTATGTGAAGCTGCTTGTAAAAACAAATTGCATTGATAATGCAAAAAAAATATGGTGGGATTTGAGGGTGCACCCGTTTTTTAATACAGTAGAATTTAGAATATGCGACATTCCAATGACGACGCAGGAAACCATTGCCATTGCAGGGTTGTTTCAGGCAATATGTGCAAAATTATACAAATTAAGAAACCAGAATTTAAATTTTATGCGCTACAACCGGCGACTGATTACGGAAAATAAATGGCGGGCTAGCCGCTATGGCATTGATGGAAGCATGATAGATTTTGGTAAACAAAGTGAAGTAAATACAAGGGTGCTTATTTATGAGTTGCTGGATTTTGTAGATGATGTAGTACCTCACCTGGGTAGCGCACACGCCATATCTCACGTACATAAAATGCTGGAAATGGGTACTGGTGCAGACAGGCAATTAAAAGTATTTGAAGAAACCAACAGCCTTGTAAATGTGGTAGATTATATTCATACTAGTTTTTTGTATGGCTTGTAATTTGAAAGAACAATTAATAATGCTATATTTGCCTATTAAAAAAAGGCTGCGTAGCTCAACTGAATAGAGCATTTGACTACGAATCAGAAGGTTTTGAAGTTCTTTTATGCACAATGTTTTTAAATGGCTCTGTAGCTCAATTGAATAGAGCACTTGACTACGGATCAAGAGGTTTCAGGTTTGAATCCTGACAGGGTCACTGATTTTCAATTAGTTGCAAAGAGATTGATTTGGTAAAACAAGTCAATCTCTTTTCTTTTTTATCGCCTTTTAATGGCGAATTTTCAAAAGATTTACTTTTTTATCTTGCTTAAATTATTGAGCTTTTTTCAAATTTGCAAACAATTTGCAAACAAAAGGCAGCCAATGATTTGCTCAAACTAATTTGCAAACATTTCCGGGAAAGTGAAAGAACTGTTGATATGTAAAGTTATATAAATAACTAAAGCCTTTAAAAAATAAAATATCAAAAAAGCCCGACAGGAATTTGCCAGGCTTCATGAGTGCAGGTATCTCTTTTAGGCTATTTCCTGCCTCAATCTTTCAAACCGGGAACCAAATTTCAACTGCCCTATTTTATTTTCCTTGATATATTGTATCACTTCTGTTTTATCAAAATAAACCCGGCCTCTTTGTTTATGAGAAGGCAACCCCCTTTTTATCCAATCAGTCAAAGTTGGCAGTGATACTCTCAGAAACTTTGCAATCTCTTTTCGGTTAAGCAGATCTTCTTCATTCTGCTCATCCTTCAATTCCTTTTTAGTAAATTCCTGAAGGAAATCCTTCACAGCTTCTTTAATCCATCTTTTAAAGTCATTTTCATTCGGAATAAATAGTGTCTCCATAAAATCATATTTTAAAAGTCATATTTTCATTTTCCCACTTAGGATTTCCATCCACTTACAACGGTCGGAAATCCCTATCCTATTATTTAACTCAGAATCGACTTATTTGGCTTAACAGTCATGGACCTTCCCAAACGTTTCTTTTTTAGCATTCCGCTTCCAGATGAAGCGTGGCTGTCTTTTTCTGTTTCGCTAATTTCTGTACTATCCGATTGTTTTCTTTTCGCCTGCATCTTTTTTTCCAACCAACGGTTTTGTAAAAACCGATATGCCTCATCTACTGATATGCCTGTTTGGCCTTCAAAAAAATAAAACCGCTGGCTTACTTCGGACTTGTTTTTTAAAGGGCTGATATTCCCAAACAGCTCCTGGTATGAAATACCAGCCCAATATTTTAGTTTAAGTCTTACGGAAACGACTTTGCCATCTTCCGATTTTTCTAACTCGGAAAGGCC
>JANXXM010000117.1 GCA_025350645.1 Ferruginibacter sp. | reverse complement strand
TTTTCATTTTTATAAATTTTAATTAAATAAATAAGTTTATAATTTTTTACCGCATAGGTGGCAAAGTGGTAATGCTAAATATAGTATTGCGTATGCTGTGGCTTATATCAGCATCGGTTCTATTTCCTTTTATTTGGCGGGGTTTTGCCATTTTGGTTTTTATTTCTTCCTAAATGTAATGTTGTTTGTTTGTGTTCCGCTTGACAAAAGTCAATAAATTGGTGATATGGATAAGTAGTTTTGTATTCAGATTATTTTATTTTAGAGGTTGTGTAAAGGTGGTTGCGTGAGACACGCACCAAGGCGTGGTTTTCATAATAATTTGTTTTAATTTAAATATAATTATCTTCCAATGTCAAATCTTCCTTCTGTAATGTGGATTACTTTACCATTTGCATTTGCAGCATTAAATTCAAACACCCCTGCTACAATGGTTCCAAAATTACCCGGATAAAATGTACCATTGAAGTACTTTATTAAGACACTTCCGGTATTAATAATATTTGTCGTGTATGTATTTGAACTTCCAGGTATTGTTCCATTTGAGTCATCATAAAAAGTTGCTTCAAAAGGAGCTGATGTCAATAAACAATTGCTATTTACAGCGAAACATTTAAATACTAAATGAATAGTATATTTTTTAGCTTTTAAGCCATTTGCAGTAATATCAAAAGTAGAATCAGAAGAAAAATAGCTATAGTTTACCTTTTGATCTGCTAAAAGACCACCTTTTCCTGTAGCAGTATAAACAACACCATCTACTTTAAATCCAATTGTAAATGCTCCTGTTTGGCTTTCGGGTGGTAATTGTTCTTCAGTAATTTTTGCATTGTCTTTTTTGCAGCTTGCAAATATGCTGCAAAGGGCAAGGAGCAAAAGCCATAATGCATTGTGTTTTTTCATGGTTTGTGTTTTAAGTGTTTAAAAAATGTTGTTGTTTTAAAGTGTAATGTAGGAGTGGTTGAAAAAAAGATTCTTGACATTAATCAATAAATTGGTGATGTGGACAAGTAGTTCTGTAATCAGATTAAATGCCATGGATATACTTAGTTTTGCCGATAGGCATTGCTTATCTTAATTTTATGAAGGTGGGTTAGCCGTGTAAGGAGTGCATAGGGCTTGCAATTGTAATAATAGCGATATCATAATTCTTACAAAAAATTCATCACTTATTTATTTTTTAGAAATTGAAGAGCTTTTATCATAAATATATCTGCACCAGTTTTTGCTTCTTCTTTTCGCCAGTCAATAAATACTGGGGGAATATATTGTTCCCTGGGTATCCCATTAATATGGTACAACCTTTCATTAGGAAAGGTGAAGCGTATTTTAGTATTGGGCATTTCAAAAGTATATACTGCTCCGTTTAACCGTGCCATCTCCGTTCCAATAATTTTAGTTCTGTATCTTTTGAGCGCATCAAAACCAATCACAATACCTTCTGCAATACTACCTGTCCAGTGGTTGCACAAAATAGCCAATGGTTTACTATAGTATTTGTCTTTTCGGGGAGAAACGATTTCTACCCAACTTCTTTTAATACCGCTGCTTTTTTCTTCTGCATAATATTCATGCTTTTGATAAAAATGTTCTTCATTTATAAACCAACCTATAATTGCTTTGGCAACAGAAGTATTCCCTCCGCTTGGGGTTTCACGAAAATCGAGGATGAGTGATTGTGTATTTTTAAAAGTTTTCATGATGCTGTCAAAAGCAGCTATCAATTCATTATCGTAAAGGCAATCATTAATTTTAATATATCCGGTAGCGCCAATAAGTTTTGATTCAATTTTAGTAGCATACTTTATGTGTTCTAACCCCAAACCGTTTCTATCCGGAAAATATTCTTCTTCCTTTCCCTTGTATTTCACTACACACTTTCTCGGCTGAGTATGGTTTCCTGCAAGTAACAACCTGAGTGCAAAACTTTTTGCTTCATTGGTAACATGCTTTAATGTTGTAGGAAGAAATGTAGCAATTGCCAATTCAACCGGAATATTATTTACGGAAACAACTTCCATTCCGCCAACCATTCCTGCAGCTTCAGCACCAAAACCTTTTCTTAGTTCTGTAATAATTGGTTTACCATTTATGTACTCTGCCCATATATCTGTACCGGAAGGTACAAGCCTTTGAGAATTATTAGTATTGGTGTTTAAACCGGCATGATGATCATAAATTTCATTAAATACTTTTTCTAAAATATTTATAAATTCATTTCGGGTTGTAATGGTATCTACTGCTTGAGAATATATTTCTTTTACAACTTGCCAATTTATTTTCTTTTTTTCAAAATAGCAATACTCGTTGTTGATGTTTGTAATGAAATAATTAAAATCTTCTTTAAATTGGTTAGTGGTAAATTTAATATCCTGCCCTGATGAAAGCAACTGTGATGAAAGCAGGAATAATAAAATGAACGCAGGTTTCATATTGGAGTTTATTTATGCTGTTATCGTATATGAATAATCATTCAGGGTTAATCTTTTTATATTTTATCGCTATTATTTTCGTTGTGTAAATAATGAACTTACACCTTTTTTATAAGAAGTCTTATTTGTTAATTTTCCGCCGCCTACGTGGCACACTCGAAACTTTACCTAATTAATCATTTTTTAAAAAATTAATAGCAAGGTTTTGCATAAATTTTGAGCAATTTACTTTGTTAGTGTGCCACGAACCTTGAGATTGAAGGGTTAAACTCTCAGTGGTGAAAACTGGAAAAGGTGTAAAGTTTGTATTGGTCATTTAATAAAATTTATTTGTCAAAACGTATGTGGTCCTGTAGCCTGACCTCTAACGGTTTTGGGCTTTGCGAAAGTGTGTAATAGATACTGCTAAACCCCCGCTTTTGCAAAACCCTGTTAACAATTCGGGCGTTTATTTTTTAAGATTAAGATTCTGATGTCTACAAATAAGTAAACACAAGCAGCCACAATTTGTCCAATTCCACGCATTTTATCTTTCGGAGTTGTTGGAGAACTTGTCAATGTATCAAATCCAAACCAAATAAGGAATACACAAATTGAATAAGCAAAAACTCGAAAAATAATATTTTTTAAGGTCGATTTGCTGTTTTCTTTTTCTAATAAATTTTTCATTTATTTATATTTTGGTAGTTTATTTATTTTTGTCATGTAGCAGATTTTGTCTTAGCCTTATCGCTAACGAGGAAATTGCTGCATGAAAATAAAGAGTTTCTTTATTATAATTTAACAAGCTTCGTAATTACTCGATGGCCTTTTATTTTATTGCTTAATCAACAATTGCTCAAAGAAAGCACCAATATTATTTTTCCTATCTACAAAATGTAACTCCAAAATCCAATGCCTTTTGTTTCCATATTTATCTGTTTGAAGTATGTCAGTATGATTGTCCGGGTGTACATCAAAACACATATCATTGGGGTCATCGGGTTGTTCGTGCGGATATTTGCCGATGATATGCCCGGCAATGGCATTGCCAAATTCGTAGCCATAACGTTTTGCAAGGTTGGTTGCATATTCAAAAAATTGAGCACCGGTAAGTTTGGTTTGTTTAGCGTACCAGGCATTTCCTTCGTACCACGCAGCTTCAATATCTTTTTTATTTTTAGTTTTAGCGGATCATTCCCTAAAACATAAGTTCGCCCAAGGTCTGCTTCCCAACCTTCAAAAACGGGATGAAAATCAAGAAATAAAATATCCCCTTCCTGAATTACCAGATTTTGCGGGTTGGCACTGTAAGGTTGTAAAGTATTAACGCCCGTTCTTACAATTTTTTTGCCCCAGTGAGTATCTGTGCCAAAATGTTCTTTAGCAATTTGTACAATTTCATCACTAAGTTGTTTTTCTGTTTTACCGGCATTTATTAATCCTCTTTTTTCAACAATATCAAATAACTCAATTGCTTTTTGTTGCGCAAGCAACATTTTTATATTTTCTTCATTCATAATTTTATTTTTTGGAAGTTCTGTTAAAAAATAATCATTGATATCATTATTATTCTGTAGATCTTTTATATTTCTTTCAGGTTTGTTTAAACCCGTGGCCCGGGGAAGCGCTTTTTTTCTCTGCTTGCTAACGGTTGCCTTTTTATTACCATCGCCGGGGAGTGCGGTTGATAATTGTGCCTTTACTATCTGGATGAAACCAAAGTGTAAGAACAAAATTAAGAAGGACGATTTAAATAAATTTTTCAACATATTTTTTGTTTAATAAAATCTGTTGTAACAATTACAGCAAACTCTTCATTCAAACTTGCCAATGCAGTTTCATGGATAAGTTCAGCAGGATAATTTTGCCCGGTAATACCTTTCTTATTAAAGGTGGCGATGGCATCAGAGACGAGATAAGTTCTGTATCCTAAATTACCCGCCATTCTCGTGGTTGTTGAAACGCAATGGTCGGTTGTTAAGCCAACAATTACCAACGTAGTAATTTCATCATTGTCAAGTTGAGCCTGCAGATCTGTACCTATGAATGCACTGTTTACATTCTTTTTTATTATCGGTTCGCCTTCAACAGGAGTAACCAAATCATTAAATGCATTACCAATATTTGTTTCATGAAGTAAAGAAGTTGAATTGGAGGAGCAATGCTGAATGTGAAAAATAGGGAGATTGTGTGCCCTCCATAGTTGAAGCAATTCACTTGCCTTAGATTCTGCGTCAGGATTATTTCGCTCTCCTCCCCAATATTCGATATCCGCAAAACCCTTTTGAATATCAATGAGGATCAATGCCGGGCGGTTCGATTTTTTTAACTCCATTGTGCAGGAAAGATTGTTTTAATGCAAAGCAAAGTTGTTTCAATGATAAAATAAAATACTTAATTTTGATTAATTGATAACTTTTTTTGATTAAAATGGATATTCAACAAATAAAAAATTTCTTGCTTTTGTGCGAAACGCTAAACTTTAGAAAAGCTGCGGAGCAAATCAATATTGTTCAACCGGCTTTGAGCAGACAAATACAATTACTAGAAACGGA
This sequence comes from Ferruginibacter sp., assembly GCA_025350645.1. GTDB lineage: Bacteria > Bacteroidota > Bacteroidia > Chitinophagales > Chitinophagaceae > Ferruginibacter. The sequence continues at coordinate 21,165 of JANXXM010000117.1, read as the reverse complement.
GGTAGGTGCTTTGTTGTTTAACAGAACTAAAAGAACTGTTACTTTAACTGAATCAGGCATATTTTTTAAAAAAGAAGCGAACAGAATTTTACAGGATTTAAATAAAGCAATTATTCAAACTGCACAAATGCATCGAGGTGAAGCTGGAGAAATACGGGTTACACATGCAAGCTCTGCAATGAACTCAGTAGTGCCTTCTTTTTTAATTAAAGTGAAACACAAATGGCCAAGCCTGAAAACTATTGTACAGGAAACATCAAACTTTCAACAAATTGAAATGATGCTGACGAGAAAAACGGATATTGGTATTGCCCCAAATATTCTTTTACCTTCTGAAATAAAGTCTAAAATTTTATACAAAGAAAACTTTGTGTTGGTTCTCCCGGGTAATCATCCTTTGTCAAAAAAGAAATTCACTGATTTATCCGTCTTAAAAAATGAAACATTTATTTTACCTCAACTTGCTACCGGCATTGGGTATGTTGAAGCTATACTGCATATGTGCCAGGGATATGGCTTCAAGCCAAAAGTGGAGCATGAAGTAACTCACGCTATAAGTGTACTGCGCCTGGTAGAAGCTGGTCTTGGCATTTCGTTTGAACCCATATCTTCTGTGCGTGGCGTAAATATGAATATCAAACTGATTGAATTAAAAAATCTGAACCCAAAAGCAGAAATGATACTTTTTTGGTTACGGGAACGTGAAGAAGAATTAAGCAGGTTTATAGCCATGTTTTGAGATTAATACTTTTAAAAATGTTACCTATTTATTGATGTATTCGATAAATAATGTTTAAAGTTGTCATTTCATATTTCCAAACCTATCGTGCTGTTTGCTGGTGTTTTCTTTTTTAAAAACTGTTGTGCTGATAAAAATATCGTAATTTAAAATTTGAGAAAGAAAAGAAAATATTATAGGTACGGGTATTGGTAAAAAATAAAAAAGGAACTAAGAAAACAGTCAAAAATCTATTATTAAGAATAACAAAGAACTCAATTATTAAAAACAAAATCCGAACTTTCGTCTTTGAAAATCTATAGACTTTAAACAGGAAAATCATTCCATTAAAAAAAGCATTTGAATAAAATACTCCTTATAGATGATGAAGAAAAACTTCGAAATCTCCTTACCCGCATCATACAACTGGAAGGCTTTGAAGTATTGCAGGCAGGCAATTTAAAAGCAGGTACTAAAATACTGGAAAAAGAAAATGTAGATGTGCTGCTTTGCGATGTAAAATTGCCAGACGGCAACGGCGTAAATTTTGTACAGGAAATAAAAAAATTATACCCTGCTGTAGAAATAATTTTACTAACGGCTTACGGTAATATTGCTGATGCTGTGCAGGCCATGAAGAATGGTGCTTTTGATTATATAACCAAGGGCGATGATAATGATAAAGTAATACCGCTTATAAACAAAGCACTGCAAAAAGCACAACTGGAAAAAAGAATTATTCAGTTGGAAAAACAACTGGGAAAAAAATATGCATTCGAAGCCATACTGGGTTCATCTGCCATTATACAGGATGCCATAGCACTTGCAAAAAAAGTAGCACCTGTAAATGCTACCGTGTTATTATTGGGAGAAACTGGTACGGGTAAAGAAGTTTTTGCACAGGCTATACATGGTGCAAGTATGCAACACAGTAAACCCTTTATGGCACTCAATTGCAGCGCATTTGGCAAAGAGCTTTTAGAGAGCGAAATTTTTGGTCATAAAGCAGGTGCATTTACCGGCGCATTAAAAGATAAAAAAGGATTAATAGAAGAAGCAAATAACGGCACGCTATTTTTAGATGAAATAGGTGAAATGCATATTGACCTGCAAAGTAAATTATTGCGGGTGCTGGAAACAGGAGAGTTTATAAAAGTAGGCGATACAAAAACCACCAAAGTTTCTGTTCGTATAATTGCCGCAACAAACAGGGAGCTGCAAAAAGATATAGAAGAAGGAAAGTTTCGGAAAGATCTTTTTTACCGGCTCAATGTTTTTACCATTTTGCTTCCGCCTTTGCGGGAAAGAAAAAGCGATATACCGGAACTTGCTACTTATTTTATTAAAATATTTTCTCAGAAAATTAATAATAATATTTATACCATCGATCAGGATTTTATACTTAAACTACAGCAGCACCAATGGAAAGGAAATATTCGTGAGCTTAAAAATGTAATAGAGCGGGCAGTTATTCTTTCTGACAATGGTATTTTATCTGAAGATAATCTACCGGTGGATCTTCAGGCAAAAATCACAGAAGCGGGCAATGCCTTTTCAGCTTTCGATTTGGCTGCTGTAGAAAAACTGCACATTCAAAGGGTATTAAATCACACAAAAGGAAATAAAACAGAAACGGCCAAATTACTCAATATAGGCGTAACAACACTGTATAGAAAAATAGAGGAGTATAAACTAAACTAATCATGCATATTAATTATTTCAACCCATCCGAAATGATAATTAACCCTTCCAAAACGGAAGGGTTTTTTATTGCAATATTTTTATTGCACGTTCTTATTTTTTTATGAAACCCATGCCCGCATTGGCTTGTATGGAATATAGCATTATACCATACCTGTAGGGCATACAAATTGGCATACACTTCAAAATCATTTAAATGAAATATGCTAAAATATTATGCACAAAAAAAATTACCGCAGCAAAATTAGTACACGGTTTATTTGCAAGTATTGCTATTGCCGGATTAACATACAGATTTTTTACTTTTTAAAATAAATAATCATGCTTTCTTTCCTTCTTATCATTGCTGGCCTAATCGGTTTTGCAATCTTTTTTAAAGCTATTAATTTTTTCGATAAAATTTAAAACCATGCTTCCACTTTTTATTATTGCCATCCTGGTTTTTTGCTATATCTGTTATGTATTGGTAAAGCCGGAAAACTTTTAAATCTCTTTTACAGAGAAAATATTTAATATTATGAACACAGAAATTTTTGGCGTTATTGCCATGTTTTTAGTAACTATTACCCTTGCTATTCCTTTAGGAAAATATATAGGCAAAGTGTATAATGGCAATAAAACTTTATGGGATCCGATCTTTAACCCATTAGATAAATTGTTTTTTAAAGCAGGAGGAATTAATCCTGCAAATAATATGACCTGGCAGCAAAACCTTGTGGCTTTACTTACAATAAATATTGTTTGGTTTTTGCTTAGCATGTTTGTTTTAATGAGCCAGAGCTGGCTGCCGCTTAACCCCGATGGTAATTCATCAATGACTGCAGATCTTGCTTTTAATACTACCATCAGTTTTATTACCAACACAAATTTGCAACATTATTCCGGCGAGAGCGGGCTGTCTTATTTTGGACAAATAACATTAATGCTCTGGCAGTTTATAAGTGCAGCAGCGGGTATGGCTATTTGTGCAACTGTATTTAAAGCAATGAAGCCTGTGCTACACAGCGCAAAAGAAAAGGCTGCAGAAGTGGGTAATTTTTATTGCCTTTTTGTAAAATCCTGTACGAGAATTTTATTACCGCTATGTGTTGTTGTGGCTGTTTTGCTTTTGCTTAATGGTACACCCATGACCTTTAAAGGAAAAGATCAGTTTATATCTGTGCAGGGCGATACCGTAAATGTTTCCCGCGGGCCCGCAGCAGCAATGATTGCTATAAAACAATTGGGTACAAACGGCGGTGGTTTTTTTGGAGTTAACAGTGCACACCCTTTAGAAAACCCTAATTATTTTACCAATACTATTGAAAATGTTTGTATCATCCTTATACCTATTGCAATGATTTTTGCATTAGGTTTTATGCTCAAAAGAAAAAGATTTGCCTGGATGATTTTAGGAATAATGACACTTGGTTTTTTGCTGCTGGTTATTCCATCCATCTATTATGAAATGCACGGCAACACTGCTATTGCTAAAATGGGAGTACTGCAAAATTTGGGTAGTATGGAAGGGAAAGAAGTACGCTTTGGCCCCGCAGCTTCTGCTTATTGGGGTATAACAAGTACCGTCACCAGTAATGGATCTGTAAATGCCATGCACGATAGTTTTACACCCCTTACAGGAATGTTTGCCATGCTGGGCATGATGGTAAATGCATTTTATGGTGGTGTGGGTGTAGGGTTTTTAAATTTCTATATTTTTATGATTATCGCTGTTTTTATAAGTGGCTTAATGGTAGGACGAACGCCAGAATTTTTGGGCAAAAAAATAGAAGCAAAAGAAATGAAAATTGCTGCCATCATTGCCTTGCTGCATCCTTTTTTAATACTGGTAGGTACTGCTATATCTTCCCATCTGTATGCACATAATCCGCAAACTTATGCAGGCTGGCTCAATAACCCGAGCAGCCACGGCTACAGCGAAATGCTGTATGAATTTACTTCATCATCTGCCAATAACGGCAGCGGTTTTGCAGGGCTTGGAAATAACACTCCCTTCTGGAATATTGCCTGCGGAATTGTAATGCTTCTTGCTCGTTACCTTCCAATAATTGGTCCGGTAGCCATTGCAGGTATTCTTGCAAAAAAGAAATATATTCCGGAAAGTGCGGGCACATTAAAAACGGATAACAGCACATTTGCCATCATGATTTTTGCGGTAATATTTATCATAGCAGCATTATCATTTTTTCCGGCACTGGCGCTTGGTCCTATAGCAGAGTATTTTGGAATGAAGTAAAAAGTATAGCCGCCCGTTTGCAGGGTAACGCATAAAATATAAAAAGAAAAAAAGTAGATCTGCACAACAGCGCTCACAAATAAAATTATAAAGATGTCAAAAAATAAATCAAATAAACTGTTTGAGCCTGCACTGGTTTCCACAGCACTCAAACAATCCTTTATAAAATTAAACCCAAGGATTATGTTTCGTAACCCGGTTATGTTTACGGTATGGGTAGGCACATTTGTAATGCTGTGTGTATGTGTATGGATAGGTGCTGCACATGTACAGGGACAAGGTAGCCTGCTGTACAACAGCATTGTGTTTGCGGTATTGCTGCTCACTTTATTATTTGCAAATTTTGCTGAAGCAATTGCTGAGGCAAGAGGTAAAGCACAGGCAGATTCTCTTAGAAAAACCAGGGAAGAAACGCCTGCAAAAAAAGTTTTTATCATTGGCGAAATGCAGGTAAATGAAATAAAAATTGTACCCTCATCCCAATTGGAAAAAGGCGATTTATTTATTTGTGAAGCCGGCGATATGATACCAATGGACGGTGAAATAATAAAAGGAATTGCGACCATAGATGAAAGTGCTATTACCGGCGAAAGTGCTCCGGTAATAAGAGAAAGTGGTGGCGATAAATCATCAGTAACAGGTGGTACAAAAGTATTGTCAGATAAAATTACCGTTAGAGTAACTACCGAACCCGGAGAAAGTTTTTTAGATAAAATGATTGCGCTGGTAGAAGGTGCAAGCAGGCAAAAAACACCCAACGAAATTGCGCTTACCATTTTGCTTGCAGGTTTTACGCTGGTATTTATTATTGTTTGTATTACCCTTAAACCATTTGCAGATTATGCCCATACGCCCATCACTATTGCAGCATTTATTTCGCTCTTTGTTTGCCTTATACCCACTACCATTGGTGGTTTGCTTAGTGCAATAGGTATTGCTGGCATGGATAGAGCCCTGCGTGCAAATGTTATCACAAAAAGTGGTAAAGCGGTAGAAACTGCCGGGGATCTTGACACATTATTATTAGATAAAACCGGTACCATCACCATTGGAAACAGAAAAGCAACTGCCTTTTATCCTGCTAATACTGTGGATGAAAAAAGATTTATAGAGGCCTGCATGTTATCATCCCTTGCAGATGAAACACCTGAAGGAAAATCTATCATTGAACTGGCTAAACTTAATGCAGAAGATTTTGATACCGGGGCTGCAAAATTTATAGACTTTACTGCAGAAACACGGAGCAGTGGTATTGATTTACCGGATGGACGAAGAATAAGAAAAGGTGCTTTTGATGCTATAAGAAATATGGTTACAAAAGCAGGAAACAGTTTTCCTGAAGAGACAGCAGCGCAGGTAAAAGTTATTGCAGGTAATGGGGGAACACCGCTTGTGGTAAGCGAAAATAATATTGCTATTGGTGTTATAGAATTGCAAGATATTATTAAACCCGGTATAAAAGAAAGATTTGAACGCCTTAGAAAAATGGGTGTGAAAACTGTAATGGTTACCGGCGATAACCCGCTTACAGCACGGTTTATAGCCGAAAAAGCTGGCGTAGATGATTTTATTGCAGAAGCAAAACCGGAAGATAAAATGAACTACATAAAACAGGAGCAGCAGGGTGGTAAATTAGTTGCTATGATGGGCGATGGTACAAACGATGCACCTGCACTTGCACAGGCAGATGTGGGTGTAGCTATGAATAGTGGCACAGCCGCAGCAAAAGAAGCTGGTAATATGGTAGACCTGGATAACGACCCTACAAAATTGATTGAGATTGTAGAAATAGGTAAACAGCTTTTAATGACAAGGGGAACCTTAACTACTTTTTCCATTGCCAATGATGTGGCTAAATATTTTGCTATTGTACCTGCATTGTTTATTACATCTGTGCCTGCATTGCAGGGGTTAAATATTATGAAACTGCATAGCCCGGAAAGTGCTATTTTATCAGCCGTTATTTTTAACGCACTTATTATACCCATGCTAATACCGCTTGCATTAAAAGGCGTTGCGTACAAGCCGATAGGCGCTAGTGCATTGCTTCGCAGAAATTTATTGATATACGGACTGGGCGGGGTTATTGTACCTTTCATAGGAATTAAATTACTGGATTTGTTGGTATCGGTATGGTTTTAAACAATCATAAAAAATTAAGGCGAATCCATAAATTTATATTTTCCGTTTGCCTGGTATGTAAAAAATAAAATAAAAAAAATTAAAATGAAACAACATATTCTCCCAGCCCTAAGACTCACTTTTGTATGTGCAGTTGTATTTGCCGTTGCTTACACCTTTTTAATACTTGCCGTAGCACAGGCGGCCCCTAATAAAGGAAATGGGCAAACTGTATCCGTAAACAATAAAGTGGTAGGATATGCTTTAGAAGGACAATCATTTACCGCCGATAAATATTTTAATGGTCGTCCTTCGGCAGTGGGTTATAATGCAGCGGGCAGCGGTGGAAGCAACAAAGGCCCTAGTAACCCGGAGTATCTGCAGCAGGTAAAAAACAGGCTGGATATGTTTTTAGTACATAACCCTGCTATAAAAAAAGAACAAATACCTGCCGAACTGTTAACCGCAAGCGGTAGTGGATTAGACCCTGATATATCATACAACGCAGCAATGGTGCAGGTTATAAGAATTGCAGCTACAAGAAAATTAAGAGAAGAAAAGATAGGTGCGCTGGTAAAAGAAAAAGTACAGCAGCCATTGCTGCATTTATTTGGCACGCAAAAAATAAATGTACTGCAGTTAAATATTGCATTGGATGAAATGAAATAGTATTAAAAAAAACGTACGTAATACATTTTTTAATTAGGCTTATAATTTGATAAGCGTAGTAAGTAATGCAGGTGAAGGAGAAAAATGATATACTGCTGAGCATGGCAGGGATAGCAGCGGCACCGGAGCCAGGCCTGCCTTTGAGGACTGGTGCAGGTACAGCGTATAGCCCGTATAGGTAGTTGAAGAAAAAATATTTGCTCATGCCAATATGCAATGAGAAACAAAAAAAATTGAGAAAAATGAAAAAAATAGGAATGGTAATAATATTGTTTATTGCAATAAAAACAAATGCACAGGATACTAGTGGTAAAGCCTTAAACCCTTTAACGGTGAGCGTTTACGTGGAAACGTATTATAGTTACGATTGTAATAAACCAATAGATAACAACAAGCCGGGTTTTATATACAGTCATAACCGGCACAATGAATTTAATGCAAACCTTGCTTTTATAAAAGCGGCATACAATACCGAAAAAACAAGGGCTAATATTGCTGTGGCAGCAGGCACGTATATGAATGCAAACTATGTAGCAGAGCCCAGGGTTTTAAAAAATATTTTTGAAGCAAATGCCGGTGTAAAATTAGCTGCTAAGAAAAATGTTTGGTTGGATGCGGGCATTTTTAGTTCGCATATAGGTTTTGAAAGTGCGGTATCAAAAGACTGTTATAATCTTACCCGTAGCATACTTGCAGAAAACTCTCCATACTTTGAAGCGGGTGTAAAAATAGGATATACATCAGACAATGGTAAATGGTTTTTAAGCGTTTTGGCTTTAAACGGATGGCAGCGAATAAAAAGAGTTGATGGAAATTCTTTAATGAGTTTTGGCACTCAAATACAGTACAAACCAACCCCTGCTACCACCATAAACTATAGTACTTTTATAGGAACCGATACGCCGGATAGTACAAGGCTGATGCGATATTTTAATAACCTATATGCGATATTTAATGTAGCGAAAAATATAAGTATTGTTACCGGTTTTGATATGGGCATGCAACAAAAAGAAAAGAAAAGCAATGTGCTTAATTACTGGTATGCCCCGATAGTAATTATAAAATATGCAATAAATAATAAGTATGCATTTGCCGCCAGGGGCGAATATTATGCAGATGAAAAGGGAGTGATAATAAATACCGGTACAGCCAACGGGTTTAAAACTTTTGGGTATTCTTTAAATGCAGATTATGCAGCATCAGCCAATACACTTATACGCATAGAAGCAAGAACATTGAGCAGTAAAGATGCTATTTTTACAAAGGAAAATATGCTTACAAAAAACAACAGTATCATTACCACTTCTATTGCCATAAGTTTTTAATATACATGCTATACAATAAGGAAAATAACGCAGATCAGTTTTTACATTTAATTAAAAAAAGCAGGCTGGGTAAATTTAAAATTTACATTGGCATGAGTGCGGGTGTGGGTAAAACATTTCGTATGCTGCAGGAAGCTAATGCGCTTTTGAAAAACGGTATTGATGTAAAAATAGGATACATAGAAACGCATAACCGTGCAGAAACACATGCACAATTGGAAGGCTTGCCGGTTGTGCCACGCCGCAAATTATTTTACAAAGGTAAAGAGCTGGAAGAGCTGGATGTGCAGGCTGTTATTGCGTTGCGGCCCGAGGTGGTTATTGTAGATGAACTTGCGCACACTAATATTGAGGGTAGTAAAAATGAAAAGCGCTGGCAGGATGTTGTTGAAATTTTAGAAGCGGGTATAAATGTTATTAGTGCTGTAAATATTCAGCATTTGGAAAGCCTGCATAACGATATAAAAAAAATAACCGGTGTAGATGTTGCAGAAAGAATACCAGACAGTATTTTGCTGAAGGCTGATGAAGTAGTGAATATAGACCTTACGGCAGATGAACTGATAAATCGTTTAAAAGAAGGTAAAATATATTCTAAAGATAAAATTGCGGTATCGCTGCAAAACTTTTTTCAATCGGAAAAAATTTTGCAGCTTAGAGAACTTGCATTAAAAGAAGTAGCCAGCCAGGTAGAACGGAAAATAGAAACTGAAATACCGCAAAATGTGCAGTACCGCCAGGAGCGGCTAATGGCCTGCATTAGCAGTAATCATGAAATAGCTAAAAAAGTAATTCGCAAAACTGCAAGGCTGGCATCTTACTATCACAGCAAATGGTTTTTGCTTTATATACAAACCCCAAAAGAAAACGGAGATAATATTGGACTTGCAGCTCAACGCCATCTCATAAATAATTTTAAACTGGCCACAGAACTTGGAGCAGAAGTTATAAAAATAAAAAATAGCAATATTGCCAAAGGAATACTGGAAGGGGCAGCGCAAAAAAGTATAACTACTATTTGTATAGGCAAGCCTCATTTAACTTTGCTAAAAATAATTTTAAATACCACCATATTTAATCAGTTGCTGCAAAAATTATCGGAGGCAGATATTGATATCGTAATCTTATCGTAGAAGAAAATAGAATAGAAATGAAAATATGATGAGAACAAATAATTGTGGTTAAAAGAAAAAAGTTTAATTAAAATAAAGATGAAATTAAAAACTAAATTATCTCTGGGGCTTACCTTTTTGTTTATCGTAATCCTAACATTCGGCATACTCAGTATTGTTTATATAAAAGGACTTAGTACTGTTACCAGGCTTGTGTTGCAGGATAATTATGAGTCGCTGGTATATAGCAATAATATGATGAAAATACTGGAAGATATACCTGCCAGAAAAGAAAATATACCAGCGTTTGAAATAAACTTAAAGAAGCAGGAATTGAACATAACGGAAACCGGAGAAAAAGCTGCAACTGAGGATCTTCGTAAAAATTTTAATGAACTAAAGGCTAACCCCGTTGATACCACAAATTACAGAGAAATAAGACAATCGCTGCAGCAGATAAACGACCTTAACCAGGATGCTATTTTAAGAAAAAACGATATAGCTAAACAAACAGCAGCAAATGCCAGTTTATGGCTTACTATTATTTTTGTGGTGCTGGGTATCATTGCTTTTACGCTGGTGGTAAATTTTCCTGCAGTATTATCTGCCCCTATAAAAGCACTGAACGATGGTATAAAAGAAATAGCCAATAAAAATTACAGCAGCCGCATACACCTACAGCAAAGCGATGAGTTTGGCGAGCTTGCTCTTTCCTTTAACAAAATGGCAGAAAAATTAGATGAATATGAAAGCAGCAATCTTGCAAAACTACAGTTCGAAAAAAGCAGGATAGAAACCATCATTAACCAAATGAAAGATGGAATAATAGGACTGGATAACAAAAAGAATATTTTATTTTTAAATGCAGTAGCAGAAGGACTTTTGGGTATTTCCGAAAAAGATATCCTGGGAAAATATGCCGCTGATATTGCCATTACAAACGACCTTATGCGAAGACTTTTACAGCAGGAAACAACTGCAGAGTTAAAAATTTATGCAGATAAAAAAGAAAGCTATTTTAATAAAGATTTTTTAGATGTAAAAAATAAAGATGAAATAATAGGGCAGGTAATTATCTTAAAAAATATTACTTCTTTTCATGAATTAAATGAAGCCAAAACAAATTTTATAGCTACCGTTTCCCATGAATTAAAAACACCCATATCTGCCATAAAATTAAGTTTGCAATTACTCAATAACGAAAAAATTGGTAGTCTTAATACAGAACAAAATGGCTTGCTGCAAAGTATAACAGATGATACAGAACGCTTGCTAAAAATAACGGGGGAGTTGTTGAACATTAGCCAGGTGGAGACCGGGAACATTAAATTAAATTTACAGCCGGTAGATGCAGAAAATATCATAAAAAAATCGATAGCCGCTGTAGAATTTAAAGCCCGGTTAAAACAAGTTGATATTCACATAAGTAGTCTTTTTCAACTTCCTCATATAATGGCAGACTCGGAAAAAACATCATGGGTATTAATAAACCTGCTTACTAATGCTATTGAATATTCACCAGAAAATGCGGTTATAGAAATTAATGTTTTGGCCGAAAATAATAATTTGATTTTTTCTGTAAAAGACTATGGTATTGGTATTGATGAAAAATATCAGCAGCATTTATTCGATCATTATTTTAGGGTGCCGGGTAATTCAAATAAAAGTAGTACAGGCCTTGGGCTTGCCATAAGCAAAGCATTTATATTGGCGCAGGGTGGCCAAATAAAGGTAGAAAGCAAGATAAACGAAGGAAGTACTTTTAGTTTCACACTTCCCATGGCATAATTTATAATTGTTTAAAATTTCATAATATTCACATTCGGTTGATAACAATAAAATAATCTGTTCACATTTACGTTAGTTTTGTTATACACCACAAATATGGTTTAATGGAATTTGCGAAAGGAAAATTACTGGCAATAGGCGGGGCAGAAGATAAAGGAACTGATCTGGAAACAGGTGAGATACACCGCAACAATTTAAACTTTTTTGGGCTGGGTATTTTAAGGAGAATTGTAGAGGAAATTGGTGGAAGTACCTCCCGCATAGAAGTAATTACTACCGCCAGCATGATACCTCACGAAGTAGGAGAAAATTACCTTACCGCATTTGGAAAAATTGGTTGTATGAATGTGGGCGTAATGCATATACGCAACAGGATGGATGTAAAAAAAGAAGAGTATATGGAACGGCTTAACAGATGCGATGCTGTAATGTTTAGTGGTGGTAACCAGCTACGACTTACCAGCACTTTTGGTGGTACAAAATTTTTGCAAACCTTATTAGAAAGATACAACAACGAAGAAAAATTTTTGGTAGCGGGCACTTCTGCAGGTGCAATGGCTATGAGCAATACAATGATTTACGAAGGCAATGCCACCCGTGCACATTTAAAAGGCGAAGTAAAAATTACTACAGGTCTTGGCTTTATGGATGATGTTATTTTTGATTCTCATTTTGAAAAGCGTGGCCGTTTTGGCAGACTTGCACAGGCAGTGGCCACCAACCCTAGTTGCATTGGTATAGGCCTGGGCGAAGATACCGGCATGCTTATAAGCAATGGCAATAAAATGGAAGCTATAGGCAGTGGGCTTGTGGTAATTGTAGATGGGCATAGCATAAAGCACAGCAACATTGCAGATATACCCGATGGCTGCCCCATAAGCATAGAAAATATGAAAGTACATTTTTGCGAAAGAGGCAATGGCTACCTGGCACAGGAACGAATTTTTATACCGGAAGTTTGGGAAGGGGCTGTTACCAATAAGCAGGTAGATGTAGAGTAGGAACTCGCCTGTATAGAAACTTGCCTTTGGCGGTTCAGCAAAAAAAACCTGTTGCGAATGCTGCAATAAACGCCTGTAACGAATTCTCCAATAAAATTTTCCGGTAAATCCTGCAGTAATTCCTCCGGCGTATTATGAAATAATACTGCTTTATTCTTCTATAAATTTTATATCATCTCCTAAAATAAATCGTGCATCTTTACTTCACCTCTACTAAATAAAAATTTCTCTTTCCTTTTTGCACCAGCAAAAATTTATGATGCAATAGCATAGAAACCAAAGGTTTTAAAAGCGGATCATCTGCTTTTTTTCTGTTTATACTTACACCTCCCGAGGTTATCATTTTTCTTGCTTCGCCCTTACTCGGAAAAATACCCAGTTCCGTAAAAAGTGTAGTAATGTCTACACCTGCAGCAAATTTTTCTTTATCAGCAAATGCTTTCACAATCCCTTCCATATTCTGCAAGTCATCTTCTGTAAGACTTTCTGCTGCTGCATTTGCAGTGGCAAATAACTTTTGGGTAGTTTCAATTGCTTTATTGTACTCCTCTTCGCCATGTACAAAAAAGGTAAGTTCCCTGGCCAGTGTTTTCTGGAGGTTTCTTTTTGCAGCATCTGCTTTATGTGCTTCTACAATATTTATTATTTCCTGCTGGGGTAAAAATGTAAAAATCTTTATCCAGTTTTCTGCATCTTCATCGCTTGCATTTAACCAAAATTGATAAAATAAATAAGGGGATGTTTTCCCCGCATCCAGCCATATATTTCCTGCTTCTGATTTTCCAAATTTAGTACCATCAGCTTTTTTTATAAGCGGGCAGGTAAATGCAAATGCTTCTCCGCCCTCTTTTTTTCGAATTAATTCTGTACCAGTTACAATATTGCCCCATTGGTCGCTGCCACCCATTTGCAGCTTGCAGTTTCTGTTTTTGTACAGCCAGTAAAAATCATATCCCTGTACCAGTTGGTAAGTAAATTCAGTAAACGACATGCCATTATCTCCCTCCAGCCTTTTCTTCACACTATCTTTTGCCATCATATAATTTATGGTAATGTGCTTGCCTGCATCTCTTATAAAATCCAAAAAACTAATGTGCTTAAACCAGTCAAAATTATTTACCATTACCGCAGTATTGGGCAGGGAGGCGTCAAATTTTAAAAATTTTTGCAGTTGGGCTTTTACTGCTTCTACGTTTTTGTTTAATACTTCTTCGCTAAGCCTATTTCGTTCTTCACTTTTGCCGCTTGGGTCACCCACCATGCCTGTAGCACCACCTACCAATGCATAAGGTTTGTGCCCGGCTTTTTGCAAATGCACCAGCAATAATATGGGTACAAGACTACCGATATGCAGGCTGTCTGCTGTAGGATCAAAACCAATGTATGCACTCGTTACTTCCTTATTTAACTGTTCTTCGGTACCGGGCATTATATCCTGCACCATGCCTCTCCATCTCAATTCTTCAATAAAAGCGTTCATTATTTATAAATTATGGCTGCAAAGTGTAAATAAATTTTGATAAAAACTAAAAGATAATACTTAAAAAAGTGGGTTGGTTATATTTTTACTCAATAAGTGCGGCAGTCTAATAAATATTTTGCCATTTAGTAAATCGTAAAACAGCCAAGCAAATAACACTAAATTGTTTATATTTGAATAGGTTTTCAACGAATTACGCAGCGCAGATCAGCACAATTTTTAATACTAATTTCCGTTTGAGTAAGTGTTATTCAAACTCCAATACCACTGTATATGAAACAAAGCATTATTGCTTTACTATCTTTCTTACTGTTAGGGCCCTTAAGTAGCAATGCACAGTTTAGAAAATATTCCAACGAATTTTTAAATATCGGTGCAGGTGCAAGAGGTTTGGCCATGGGCAACGCACAGGTAGCATCTGTACAAGATGCCACAGCCGGTTATTGGAACCCGGCAGGTCTTGCACAAGTAAAAAATAATCCCATGGCTATTATTATGCATGCAGATTATTTTGGCGGTATTGCCAAATACGATTACCTGGCTGTAGCTGCGCCTATACAGGATAATAAGCGTACACTCGGCTTTTCTTTTCTGCGTTTTGCAGTAGATGATATTCCCAATACTTTATTTTTAGTGGAGCCGGATGGCAGTATTAATTATAACAACATCAAAACTTTTTCTTCGGCGGATTATGCTTTCATTATGTCTTTTGCACAAAAGGTAAAAGAGAATGATAACTTTACTTTGAATGCGGGTGCAAATGCAAAAGTTATTTACCGAAAAGTGGGCAAGTTTGCCAATGCTTGGGGCTTTGGGTTAGATGCCGGAGTACAGCTAAAAGGAGAAAAATGGAGTCTAGGCATTATGGCAAAAGATATAACCACCACTTTTAATGCATGGAGTTTTAAGTTTACAGAAAAAGAAAAGGAAGCGCTGTATCTTACTAAAAATGATATTCCTGTAAAATCTACCGAAATAACTGCACCAAGACTTTCCCTGGGCGGCGCATATAATTTTGCCTTTGGCGAAAGTTTTAATATAGCGGCAGAAGCCAGTGTAGATGTAACTTTTGATGGAAAAAGAAATACGGTTTTAAGTTCAAATACTATTAGTGCAGACCCACATATCGGGTTGGAAGCCGCTATAAAAAATTCCTTTTATGTAAGGGCAGGGGTTACCAATTTTCAAAAAGCTTTGGCAGATGGAGATACCACTAATCAAAAAAAAGTATGGATATATCAGCCAAGCCTTGGCGCAGGTTTTAAAATAAAAAATGTAAATATTGATTACGCTTTTACCAACCTGGCCAATCAAAATAATCCTTTATACACTCACGTAATTTCGCTCAGAATAAATTTTACCAAAAAAGACGAAGAATAATATCATTCAAATAATATTGCCATGATCAGAAGAATACTTTTTTCATTTTTGCTGTTGTGCAGTTTTGCGGCAAATGCACAGTTTAATAATAGCTGGATAGACTACAGTAAATCATATTTTAAGTTTAAAGTTGCAGCAGATAGTTTATACCGTATTCCTCAATCTGTTTTTGCGGCTGCAGGTCTTTCTGCAACTAATGCAGATCATTTTCAACTGTGGAGAAATGGAGAACAAATACGTTTGTATACTTCTGTATCTGGCACTACATTAAGTGCTGCTGATTATGTGGAATTTTGGGGCGAAATGAATGATGGTAAAGCGGATAAGCCTTTGTATAGAAAACCAGAATTTCAACTGGCAGATAAGTACAGCCTGGAAACCGATACTGCTACTTATTTTCTTACGGTAAACCCCGCAGGGGGTAACCTCCGCTATGCAAACGCTGCAAACCCTGCACCTGCAGGCGCTGTGCCAGATGCTTACTTTATGCGCAAAGTAGAAATTAATTATAGAACACTCCTAAATTATGGTTTTGGGGCGGACTATGAAGAATATGTTTACTCCGCTGCTTATGATGATGGTGAAGGTTATACAACAGGGGAAATAACTTTTACAAACACCAGCCCTGTAGCCGGTTATACAGAAAATATTAGTGGGTTAAATGTATATGCCGCAGGCCCGGCAAACAGTCTTTCTCTCAAAGCAAAATTATTTTTTAATACCCAAAATAGTAGCAGGCGGGCGTCTATTAAAATTTTTAATACAGAGGTATTTAGTGATGAAAGTGCTGGAGTAAAATCTGTTTCGGCTAATCTTACAAATCTTCCCTTAAGCTATTTACAAAATACAAACAGTGCTCCTATAACTTTTATAAATGCAGATCCATTTCCGCCGCATCCCATTAACGATAGAATGGTTATTGCCAATGTAAGCATTACCTATCCTGCTACATTTAATTTTAATGCACAGCGGTCATTTTATTTTGAATTAGCTCCGTCAGCATCAGGTAATTATCTTCAAATAGATAATTTTAATTACGGCACCATTTCCCCAGTTTTATATGATATAAATACCGGTAAACGTTTTGTGGGTGATATTGTTTCTATACCGGGTAAAGTAAATTTTGTATTGCCGGCTTCTGCCGATGCGGTAAGAAAATTTAGGTTGGTAAATGAAGAAAACAGCAATATAAAATTGGTAACTGCTCTCACAGCAAAATCTTTTATAAATTATAATACCACATCTACCCGCGGAGATTATATTATTATAAGCAATCCAAAATTATTTAACGATGGTACGGGGATAAATAACGTGGATTTGTATAAGCAGTATAGAAATAGTGCCAATGGTGGCAGTTTTAATGCACAGGTATATGATATCAATGAACTTACAGATCAGTTTGCATTTGGTATTAAAAAACACCCGGAAGCGGTAAGAAATTTTGTTCTTTTTATAAATAATCAATATCCGGTAAAGCCAAAATTTGTATTTCTGATAGGCAGAGGCCTTACTTATCAGGATTATAAAAAAAATGCAGCTAATCCACTTACAGAGGCACTGGATTTTGTACCTACATTTGGCTGGCCTGCATCAGATAACCTTATAGTATCTGCACCGGGTACGGTATTGCCCATAACGCCTGTAGGTAGGCTGGCAGTAATAAATGGTACGGAAATAGGAAACTACCTCCAAAAAATAAAAGATTACGAGCAGGTACAAAAAACGGGTAGCCCGCTTATAGCAGACAAAGCATGGATGAAAAACGGGATAAATATCATTGGCGGCAAAACAGATGATGAAAGCAATCTGTTTAAATTTTATATGGATAGTTATAAGAGTATTTTGGAAGATACTTTATTAGGTGGTAAAGTGGAAACTTTTAAAAAAACTTCGGCATCAACCATACAGCAAATTAGCAGTAACAGAATTACACAGTTGTTTGAAGAAGGGCTTGGTTATGTAGGCTATTTTGGGCACTCTTCAGCTACCAATTTCGAATTTAATATTTCCAATCCCCTGGCTTATAATAGCACAGGTAAATACCCGTTTTTTAATGTAAGCGGCTGCAGTGCTGGTAATTTTTATAATTTTGAAATTAGCCGTCTAGCAGGCAGTCAGTCACTTTCAGAAAGTTATGTATTGGCAAAACAGAAAGGTAGTATTGGTTTTTTAGCAGATACGCATTTTGGATTGCCGCAGCAATTGAATGAATTTAACACAACGCTTTTTAACGAAATATCAAAAAATACATACGGGCAGTCTATTGGCAGTCAAATAAAACAAAGCTTAAATTTATTAGGCGGAAGCACTCCGGATCTTTTAGATTATATATTCAGGGTGCACCTGGAAGAAATTAACCTGCATGGTGACCCCGCAATAAAATTAAACAACTTTGCAAAACCAGATTATGTTATTGAAGAACAATCTGTAAAAATAACCCCGGATATTGTATCTGTAGCTGATGCAAATTTTACTGTAAAGGTTATTATGCGTAATATAGGCCGTGCCACAAACGATTCTATTAGAGTTTACATAAAAAGGCTTTTGCCCAACACAACCGTTCCGGTGCTGCTGTATGATAAGATGATCTTCGCCCCCAAAAATATAGATAGTATATCTGTTGTTGTTCCCGTAAATCCGTTAACCGATAAAGGACAAAATGATATTATTGTAGAACTGGATCATACCTTTAAAGTAGATGAACTGTATGAAACCAATAATAAAATCACCAAAAGTTTTGCCATTTTTGAAGATGAATTAAGGCCAGTATATCCATACAATTATTCTATTGTAAATACACAGAACATCACTTTTTCTGCAAGCACGGCAAACCCTTTAGTAAGTGCAAGAAATTATGTAATGGAAATTGATACCTCACAACTTTTTAATTCGCCATTTAAAAAAACTTACAATACAAGCGGGGTAGGAGGCGTAATTCAATTTACACCATCAAATCTTACTTTTACAGATAGCACTGTATATTATTGGAGATCTGCTGTAGTGCCTGCTACCGGCAATATTATATGGAATGGTTTATCCTTTACTTATTTGGCTAACAGCACACCAGGTTTTGATCAGAGCCATTATTATCAATTCCAAAAAAGTGACTATAACAATATAGTTTTGGATAATGACCGCCTGTTTAAATTCACACCAACGTTATTAGATTATATTGTTTTGCATGCTATCTTTCCTGCTGCCCCGGGAGCAAGCGATTATAGTTTACAAGCCGGCGGTAACACATTGCAAAAAGGACTCTATGCGCCTTTTTCTGCAAATGCTGAAGTACTTCGGTTCTATATTATAGATTCTTCTACCTCTTTACCCTGGTACTGCACCGTAGATCCTTTAACCGGCACTGGCACTTACGGAAGTGTAACGCCTACTCCGTTAAACTCATCTACTACTGCAGGTTTTTTTCATTTTAAAGTAACTACTAAACCAGAAAGAGATAATGTTGTAAATTTTTTAAATAATATACCCAATGGAAACACAATTGTTCTGCTAAACGCTCCAGCGCAACCATTCACCCATTTTCCTACAGAATGGGCTACTGATGGAACTGTAAATTTATATACTACATTAAAAAATATGGGTTTTACCAGTCTGGATCAGTTAACCAATAATCTCCCCTTTGTATTTATTACCCGTAAAGGCACAAACGTTGCAACCGTTCAGCAATTTGGATCATCAATAAATGAAAGATTAACTATTCCTTTTGGAGTAACTTCCAAAAATTTTAGAGGTAGTATAACCTCGGATGTATTTGGACCAGCCGCAAAATGGAACGTACTGCACTGGCGGGGAAGCAGCCTGGAAAACCCCACAACTGATATTGCAAAAATGCAGATAATTGGTATTCGTGCTACAGGTGTTGGGGATACACTGGCAACTATATTTCCTTTGCAGGATACTTCACTTTCATGGATTAATGCACAAATATATCCAAGCTTAAAATTAAAAATGCTTAATCAGGATACTACAAAAGCTACTCCTTTGCAATTGAGGTACTGGCGCATTAATGCAGATTTTTTACCAGAAGGCGCTATAGCACCCAACCTACTTTATACCATGAAGGATTCTGTAGAGGCAGGCGAAATAATAAATTTTTCTGTTGCATTTAAAAATATAAGTCTGATAAAATTTGATAGTCTTATAAAAGTAAAATTTAGAATAACAGACAATAATAATTTTACCAACACTATAAATATACCTGCCAGAAAAGCGCTAATAGCTAATGACACACTTATAGTAACTTATGCAATAGATACAAAAGATTACACAGGTAAAAATACTTTGTTTGTAGAATTTAATCCTGATAATCATCAGCCGGAACAGTTCCATTTTAATAACCTTTTGTATAAATCTTTTTATGTAAAAGGAGATAAATTTAATCCCTTGCTGGATGTAACATTCGATGGTGTTCATATTTTGAACAATGATATTGTAGCAGCAAAACCCAACATTTTAATAAAGTTGAAAGATGAAAACAGGTTTCTTGCACTTAAGGATACCGGTCTTATGAAAGTACAGATCATTTATCCGGGTGGGCGCACCAGAAATTTTAATTTTAATAATGATACTATGCGGTTTATTCCTGCAAATATAACAGCGGGGGATAATACAGCGAGTATAGAATTAAAACCCTTTTTAACAGAAGATGGAGATTATGAATTAATAGTATCAGGAAAAGATGTATCCGGCAATGAAGCAGGAGCACTTAATTTCCATTCAAAATTCACCGTTATCAATAAACCGATGATAAGTGAATTACTAAATTATCCAAATCCTTTTACAACCTCTACAGCATTTGTATTTACACTTACTGGCAGCCAGATACCACAGAATATGCGCATCCAGATTTTAACTATTACAGGCAAGGTAGTAAGGGAAATTACAAAAGATGAGTTAGGGGCTATTCACATAGGAAGAAATATTACCGATTTTAAATGGGATGGTACAGATATGTATGGACAAAAACTGGCTAATGGTGTTTATATCTACAGAGTACTTACAAACCTTAATGGTAAATCGCTGGATAAGTACAAAGCAGATGGAGATGATACCGGAAAATATTTTAATAAAGGGTACGGGAAAATGTATTTGATGCGGTAAAAAAATTCTTTTTTAAAACAATACTAAAAGGCTGTCTGTTTTAAGACAGCCTTTTTTATACTTTTGCATTTTATAATTAGAAAACAAATATGGCTAAAATAGCAATAAACATAGCAACCGGTAGTTTGCAAAAAGAAGAAATAATTGTGGGTATAGACCTTGGTACAACCAATAGTTTAATAGCTATAATACACCCGGAAACCGGGCTGCCCACTGTAATAAAAGAATATGATAGTTCTTCACTCGTACCATCTGTTGTATATTTTGATGAAGCAGGAAATGCTATTGTAGGGGAACAAGCCAAAGCACAGCTTATCTCTACACCGGAGAGAACAATTTTTTCTGCTAAAAGATTACTGGGTAAAAATTATAATGATATAAAAGATAATGCTTCTTTTTTTTCTTATAAGATTATTGATGATAATAAAGCAGGTAATGTAAAAGTAAAAGTAAATGATACATTTTATTCTCCGGTTGATCTCTCCTCTCTAATATTAAGCGAACTTAAAAAAAGGGCAG
>JANXXM010000114.1 GCA_025350645.1 Ferruginibacter sp. | reverse complement strand
CCTGTTACTACTACCAGTTTATTTCTTGGTATAACAACCGTTACGTTTTTGAGATTATGTACTCTTGCGCCTTTTATGAGAATGTCTGTATCAGCTTTTTGAGAAGAAATTTGCTTATTTTTTACTGGAGAAATTTTGAGCATGTAGTAGAAATCTGGTTTATCTTCTGCAAATTTCATTCATTAATATGAATATTTTGAAGATATTCTTGCTTTCAAAAATAAATTTTGTACTATTTATCGTTGAAAAAAGGTTTCTTATCGAAAAAAGTTAAAAAAAGGAGATAAAAAATTTGGAAGTATAAAATTAAATATTATGTTTACAACTCAATATCCAATTGATTGAAAAACCGCATGAATCTCCTTACAGAAGTCTTCGCAGTTGTTTCCTTCAATTGGCAATATTAACCAATTATCCAAAACATTCTAAAACTGTAGAAGCCATGAAGAACCAAATCCAATTAACCGATCATCAGATCGTAAACATGTACATTAATGGTGATGCTAATGCACTAAGTACACTAGTTAATCGTTACAAAGACAAGATTTTTACATCTATTTATTTATTAGTAAAGGACAAATACCTTGCCGAAGATATCTTTCAGGATGTTTTTATTAGAGTTATAGACACATTAAGAGGCGGAAGGTACACAGATGAAGGAAAATTTTTACCATGGGCTATGCGTATTGCACATAATCTTTGTGTAGATCATTTTAGAAAAGTAAAGCGTAATCCAACCATCAAAACAAGTGATGACAGGGATATTTTCGAAGTGCTAAATTTTTCAGAAGCCGGTGCAGATCATCGCATTATGAACGAACAAACATCAGAAAAAGTTCGCAGAATGATAGATTTGCTGCCAGAGGACCAGAGAGAAGTCATTATTTTGCGTCATTATGCAGATCTTAGTTTTAAAGAAATTTCTCAGCTCACAAAATGTAGCATTAATACTGCATTAGGAAGAATGCGCTATGGTTTACTAAATCTTAGGAAAATGATGACTGAAAAACAAATAGCTTTATAAATAATTTAAATACACGGTTGATTGATCATAAAAATCCCTGTTCTTTTATAAGAACGGGGATTTTTATCTCCAGATACTTATTTCTGCATAAAGTTTTCCATTTTATGACTTAGTAAAGTCCTAAAGGAAAGTATCTATAACAGCTTTTTTAATGTAATAAACACAGCATATTTTTAATTGCCAATAACCACGATTTTGAAAAAAATTTTGTATTTATTTTCAAATTATTATTAGTTACAACATTGCAACTAATTAGCGCATTACTATGTATAAAGCAACCAATTTAGTACATTTGCAGCTCTGTCATTATGGCTATAAAATAATACAAGCACCATATTTGAATAAGGCAGCATCAATAAAACGATTACTAAAAACAATACATTTTTATGTTAGGAATTATTTCAAAAATATTTGGTGGTAACAAAAGTGAAAAAGATGTAAAAAAAATTGCCCCTGAGGTGGAGAGAACAAATGCTTTTTTTGCTGAATATGCTAATTTATCAAACGATGATCTAAGAAGTAAAACGGCTGATTTTAAAGCCCGTATAAAAGAACATTTAAAGGAAATAGATGCAAACATTAATACAAAAAAAGAAAATGCAGAAAATCTTCCTGTAGTGGACATAACAGGGCGGGATACTATTTACAAAGAAATAGATACCCTAAAAAAAGAGCGTAATGGAGAGATTGAAGCCATTTTAAAAACAATATTGCCCGAGGCATTTGCAGTAGTAAAAGAAACCAGCAGGCGTTTTAAAGAAAATGAAGAAATAATAGCTACCGCTACAGATTTTGATAAAGAACTGGCTACAAAAAAAACAAGTGTAATTATAGATGGAGAAATGTCCATTTTTAAAAACAGCTGGATGGCAGCAGGAACGCTCGTAAACTGGAATATGGTACATTATGATGTACAACTTATTGGTGGTGCAGTATTACATTCCGGCAAAATTGCAGAAATGGCTACAGGTGAAGGTAAAACACTGGTAAGCACATTACCCGCATACCTTAATGCCCTTGCAGCGGAAGGTGTGCATATTGTAACTGTAAACGACTATCTGGCAAGAAGAGATAGTGAATGGAACGGGCCAATATTTGAATGGCTTGGATTACGGGTAGATTGTATAGACAAACATGAACCCAACGGAGATGAACGCCGCAATGCATATAATGCAGATATCACTTATGGCACCAATAATGAATTTGGTTTCGATTACTTAAGGGATAATATGGTACACTCTCCCGATGAAATGGTACAACGTAAACACCATTTTGCAATGGTGGATGAGGTAGATAGTGTATTAATAGATGATGCCCGTACCCCGTTAATAATTAGTGGCCCTGTTGGTCACAACGACAATACACAACAATTTTTTGATCTCAAACCACGAATAGAAAAACTGGTAGATGCACAGAAAAAGGCTGTAAGTACTTTTTTAATTGAGGCAAAAAAAAAGATTGCAGAAGGTAACGATGATCCTAAAGATGGCGGACTAGCATTAATGCGTGCATACAGAGGGTTACCAAAAAATGGTGCTCTTATAAAATTTTTAAGCGAGCCGGGCAACAGGGTAAAACTGCAAAAAAGCGAGAATTATTACCTGGCAGATCAGCAAAAGCAAATGCCTAAAGTAGATGAAGAACTTTACTTTAATATAGATGAAAAAAATAACCAGGTAGAGCTTACAGAAAACGGATTGAACCTCATTACACGAAATGGAGAAGATCCGGAATTTTTTGTATTGCCAGATATAGCTACAAAACTGGGTGCCATAGAGAAAACAGATTTGAGTGCAGATGAAAAATTGCAGAGGAAAGAAAACCTGATGAATGAATATGCAGCTAAATCTGACAGGATTCATACTGTGCAACAATTGCTAAAGGCTTATACCCTCTTTGATAAAGATGTTGAATATGTAATAATAGATGATGCCGTAAAAATTGTGGACGAACAAACCGGTCGTATCATGGAAGGCAGAAGATACTCTGATGGATTGCATCAGGCACTGGAAGCAAAAGAAAATGTAAAAATTGAAGCATCTACCCAAACCTATGCAACAGTAACACTGCAGAATTATTTTAGAATGTACCACAAACTTGCAGGCATGACGGGTACAGCAGAAACGGAAGCCGCAGAACTTTGGAGTATCTATAAATTAGATGTGGTAAGCATTCCTACAAACGTAAAAGCTATTAGAAAAGATGAACAGGATTTTGTATATAAAACTAAAAGAGAAAAATTTAAAGCAGTAATTGAAGAAGTAGAAAAAAATATATCCTCGGGCAGGCCTACGCTCGTTGGTACCACTTCTGTAGAAGTAAGTGAACTCATCAGCAGAATGATGAAACAAAAAAATATTACGCACAATGTACTAAATGCAAAACAGCACAGCAGAGAAGCACAGATTGTAGCAGAAGCCGGGCTTGCTAGTGCAGTAACTATAGCCACAAATATGGCTGGCCGTGGTACAGATATAAAACTCGGGCCTGGTGTAAAAAATGCGGGCGGGCTGGCAATTGTAGGTACAGAGCGGCACGAAAGCAGGCGTGTGGACAGGCAGCTGCGGGGCCGGGCAGGCAGGCAGGGAGACCCAGGTACATCCAGTTTTTTTGTTTCGCTGGAAGATGATCTTATGCGCATGTTTGGTTCTGAAAGAATAGCGGGCTTAATGGATAGAATGGGTTACAAAGAAGGGGAAGTAATACAGCACAGTATGATTACTAAAAGTATAGAAAGAGCGCAGAAGAAAGTAGAAGAAAATAATTTTGGTACAAGAAAAAGATTACTGGAGTATGATGATGTAATGAATAAACAGCGCAATGTTGTTTATGGAAAACGTAACCATGCTTTATTTGGCGAAAGGCTTGCGCTGGATCTGGATAATTCATTTTACTCCGTAGCAGAAAATACGGTGGGTTCTTTTAAAGATACCAGCGATATTGAAGGTTTTAAACTAGCAGTTATTGTACATTTTGGTATTGATACCAATATTACTACAGAAGAATTAGATAAGTTATCTATAAACGATCTTACAGAAAAATTATACCAGGAGGCTGTAACAAATTATGCCCGTAAAAAAGAAGCATTGGGAGAACAAACCATGCAAATAATTGGCAACATTAGAAAGGAACAAGGTAACCACATAGAAAATGTAGCCGTGCCATTTACAGACGGTAAAAAAGGGATACAGGCACTGGCCAATCTGGATAAATATCTTGCTACACATGGTGCAGAACTGGGTAATGCACTTGAACGTAGTATTACTCTCGCAGATATTGATGAGGCATGGAAAGAACATTTACGTGCTATGGATGATCTTAGGCATAGTGTACAAACAGCAGGGTACGAGCAAAAAGACCCCCTTGTAATTTACAAGCTGGAGGCTTTTGCAGCCTTTAAAGAAATGGATGACAAAGTAAATAAAGATATTGTAAGTTTTCTTTGCCACGCAGGTATTCCTATGGAGCAAACCAATGCAGGTGCTATTAAAGAAGGTAAAGAACAAAAAACCGATATGCGCAATATGAACATGAATAAGGCGCAGATAGAAGCGGCTGGAGATGATTATGCCGCCAATCAAAATGATTATTATGACCCAAGCGCAGGTGCAGCTGTAGTAAAACAAGAACCGGTTGTAAGAGTAGAACCTAAAATAGGCAGAAATGATTTATGCCCTTGTGGCAGCGGTAAAAAATTTAAAAATTGTCATGGTGCAGGTGCATAATGCTTTTTAAGAAGAATTTAATTAGTGTAAGGTGATACTAATGTGAATAAGCCAGATAATTAAGTTGGATATTTTTAAGATTTTCTAAAAAATAATCCTACATTTGCAATCCTAAATTTGGGATCGATATGTTAGCAATAGTAAAAATAGCGGGTCAGCAATTTAAAGTAAAAGCAGGTGACAGCCTGTACGTTCCTCATATAGAGGGTAAAGCAGGAGATTCAGTTGAGTTTTCTGATGTATTGTTTACTGCAAACGGCAGCGATGTTGTAAGCGGGGCAGGCGTAAAGGCCATTGTTACAGCCACCATTGTAAATGACTTAGTAAAAGGCGAAAAAGTAATCGCCTTTAAAATGAAAAGAAGAAAAGGTTTCCGTAAAAAGCACGGGCATCGTACCCAGTACACTCATTTAAAAGTAACTGCAATAGCTTAATATTTATTTTTATTAGAAAATAAATTTCTATAAAAATTTTGTTTTTGTTATCTGCAAAAAAAAATAAAAATGGCACACAAAAAAGGTGAAGGTTCCGTAAAAAATGGACGTGATTCGCAAAGTAAAAGATTAGGTGTAAAAATATTTGGGGGGCAAGCTGCTATCTCCGGAAACATCATTATTCGCCAGCGTGGTACACAATATCACCCTGGTAAAAATGTAGGACTAGGAAGAGACTTTACTATTTTTGCAATGACAGATGGTGTAGTTGAATTTAAAAAAACAAGAGGAGATAAAACTTTTGTTTCTGTAAATGCTGTAGAGGCTATTGCATAAAGTAGTTAAATAATTATTGCTGCATAAAAGTTTTTTAGTATTTATTTTGGTAATTACAAAATAGTATTTATTTTTAAGTATTATTTACTAACCATAATTAAATTCAAAAAAATGGCAACAGCAAAAAAAGCAGCACCTAAAAAGGCAGCAGCTAAAAATGCAGCTCCTGCAAAGAAGGCAGCACCAGCTAAAAAAGCAGCTCCTGTAAAGAAGGCAGCACCAGCTAAAAAAGCAGCTCCTGCAAAGAAAGCAGCTCCTGCAAAAAAAGCAGCACCAGCAAAGAAAGCAGCTCCTGCTAAAAAAGCGGCTCCTAAAAAGAAATAGTAAGTTCTGCTTTAAAAAATCTATTATTCATACCCCGGGCATTTGCCGGGGTTTTTTTATTTATAATTTTACTGCCAGGTATATTTTAGTGAAAAATATTGAATATCATTTTATTTGTGTCGTAATTGATTTAGAATTATTAATAGAAAATTTTAACTGTATCACTTTTCATATCTTTTAAAATGCTTTAAAAAATATGCTATGCCAAATCTGTTAATAAAAAATTAATCATCTCCTTCCAGTTTAATTATTGAAAAAATGTGATCATTTCATATAAATTTTAAATTGTTACTCAATACAGGATATTAATAAAATTTTTCTGGCGTGGTTACCTATTATTAAAATGAATTAATAATTTTTGCCAATATATTATAAAGTAGAGTCAATTTTTAGACACAGCTAATTAATCAAAAACAGGAAATAATATTTTTTTATTAAATTGAACACCTATGAAAAAAATTGGCGCTGCGCAAAAAGAGGAAATAAGATTTTTAGAGGGACCTCAAAATCGCTGGAGAGATTTTAAATATGCATTTAGTATATTAATTGAGTTTATAAAAGGTTTTCGCACTTTGCATTTTGTGGGGCCCTGTGTTACCATATTTGGTTCTGCAAGGTTTAAAGAAGATCATCCTTATTACAAACAAACAGAAACAATAGCAGGAGAAATTGCAAAACTTGGTTTTACAATAATGACAGGGGGCGGTCCTGGAATTATGGAAGCAGCTAATCGTGGTGCCAAAAAAGTAGGTGGCAGAAGCGTAGGCTGTAATATCATTTTGCCACATGAGCAACAACAAAATCCTTATTTAGATAAATGGGTTAATATAAAATATTTCTTTGTGCGTAAAAATCTGCTTATGAAGTATTCTTATGCATTTGTGGTAATGCCGGGTGGCTTTGGAACGCTGGATGAATACTATGAAGCACTTACACTAATACAAACCAAAATGGTGAGTCAGTTTCCTATTATTATTTTTGACAGGGAATTTCACACTCAAATTATGAAACATACTGAAGTTATGCTGGCAAAAGGAACAATTTCGTCCGACGATTTAAAGCTATGCCTTTTTACAGATTCTGTAGAAGAAGCAGTAAAACATTTACAGGAATACAGCATTAATAAATTTGGTTTAAAAACAGCGGGTATAGCAAAACCACATTGGTGGATGCTGGAAAAGAAATGGTGATCTTATACAATTAATGATATAAATTTTAAGATAGGGTGATATTATAACAATCAACGATTGCGTAACATATAATATTAGCAAAAAAAGTTTCATTTCGTTATTTTTGCTTACATGAGCATTGTCCATATTCTGCAAAAAGCAGTTATTAAAAGTTTAAATAATATTTATAATCTGACTGTTACAGAGCAAGATTTTCAAATAAATCTTACAAAAAATGAGTTTGAGGGAGACTATACAGTTGTTTTATTCTCTTTACTTAAAAAAAATTTTACGTCACCAGATATTTTAGGCATACAATTAGGAAATGATCTTATAAAAAACAATTCTAAAATTTTTATTGCTTTTAATATCATTAAAGGTTTTTTAAACCTTTCCATAGCAGATGAATTTTGGATTGCATTATTAAAAAATAACTATGATGACACTTGCTATGGAAAACAGCCTTTGAATGGTAAGAGGGTAATGGTAGAATATTCCTCTCCTAATACCAATAAACCACTTCACCTCGGGCATTTGCGTAATAACTTTTTAGGATGGAGTGTAGCAGAGATATTAAAAAGTTGCGGCTATAAAGTTTTTAAAAGCTGTATTGTAAATGACAGGGGCGTGCATATATGTAAGAGTATGATAGCATGGCAAATGTTTGCAGATGGCGCAACCCCGCAAACGAACAATACAAAAGGCGATCATTTTGTAGGTGAATATTATGTAAAATTTAATGACGAATACAAAAGGCAGGTAGCAGAACTTATTGAAAAAAATTACACCCAAAAAGATGCAGAAAAAGATGCGCCCATTATGAAAGCTGTACAGCAAATGCTACAGGACTGGGAAGCAGGAGAATTCTCTGTTATAGAACTATGGAAAACAATGAACGGATGGGTATATGAAGGCTTTGCTGCAACTTATAAAAATATAGGAAGCGATTTTGACAAAACGTATTATGAGAGCAATACCTATTTATTAGGGAAGGATATTGTACAACAGGGCCTGGATAAAGACGTGTTTTATAGAAAAGAAGACAGCAGTATTTGGATAGACCTTACCGAAAATGGATTAGATGAAAAATTAGTTCTAAGAAAAGATGGCACAAGCGTATACATAACACAGGATATAGGACTGGCACAACAAAAATATGAAGAGTATAAAATAGATGAGAGTATTTATGTAATAGGCGATGAGCAAAATTATCACATGAAAGTACTTAAGCTTATTGCACAAAAACTTAGTGTGGCATCGGCAGACGCTATCCATCATTTATCCTATGGTATGGTAGAATTGCCAAGTGGTAAAATGAAAAGCAGGGAGGGTACAGTAGTGGATGCAGATGACCTGGTAGATGAAATGATAAATACTGCAAGGAAACATACAGAGGAGCTTGGCAAAGTAAAAGATTTTACAGCACCGGAGCTGGTTCATTTGTATAAAACCATCGGGCTCGGTGCTATGAAGTTCTATTTACTAAGGGTAGATCCGAAAAAGAAAATGGTTTTTAATCCGGAAGAATCCATAGATTTTCATGGCTTTACCGGGCCATTTATACAATATACTTATGCAAGAATAAAAAGTATTTTACGCAAAGAAAAATTTGATCCTGTTATTAATATTTCTACAAATTTATTAAAAAGTGAAAAAGATATTTTGGTAGCAGCAGAACAATTTCCATTGGTAATATCAGAAGCAGCAAAAGAACTGGATCCGTCAAAGGTTGCTAATTACATTTTTACTCTGGCAAAAACATTCAATAGTTTTTTAAGTGAATTATCTATCATCAAAGCAGAAAGTGAAGAAAAAAAACAACTTCGTTTACAATTGGCTATAATGACAGCAAATATTTTAAAAAGCGGTATGCAAATGCTGGGAATTGATGTGCCTGAGCGAATGTAAAAGACGGTTATTAGAAAAGTATAACGAGCTTTTGGCAGTTTATAGCCCGAATGAATAAAAATAAATTTTTAAAATATTACAACACTCCAACCCTCTTTCGCATTTAGGTAAGAAAACCGGAGCAAGAAAAAAGAAAAGATGAAAAATAAAATAAAAAGAATAGGTGTACTTACAAGCGGTGGCGATAGCCCGGGTATGAATGCAGCCATTCGTGCAGTGGTACGTACAGGAATTTATCATGGATTGGAAGTATATGGTATTATGCGTGGGTACAGTGGTATGGTAGATAATGAAATTCAAAAATTGGAAAGCCGCAGTGTTGCAAACATTATACAACGGGGCGGCACTATACTTAAAACAAGCAGATGTAAAGAATTTTTTGAACCAGGAGGGAGAAAAAAAGCTTTTGATAATTTACAGAAACATGGTATTGAAGGATTGGTAATTATAGGTGGAGACGGTAGCTTTAGGGGCGCACAAATATTTAGCAGCGAGTATGATATTCCCTGTATTGGCTTGCCAGGTACTATTGATAAGGACATTGCCGGTACAGATTTTACGATCGGCTTTGATACCGCTGTAAATACTGCGGTAGAGGCCATAGACAAAATAAGGGATACAGCAGATGCACACGACCGGCTTTTTATTATAGAAGTTATGGGCAGAGATGCCGGTTACATTGCACTGCACAGCGGCATTTCTACAGGAGCGGAACATATTCTAATACCCGAGAAAAAAACAAGTGTAATAGACCTTATTGCATCGCTGCAAGAAAAAGAAAAAAGAAAAAAATTAGTGAATATGATTGTTGTTGCAGAGGGAGAAGATTTTGGGGGTGCAGATGAACTGGCAAAGCATATCAGAAAAGAAATGCCCAACCAAGATTTGAGGGTATGTATATTGGGACACATTCAAAGAGGCGGCTCGCCCAGTTGTTTTGACAGGGTTATTGCCAGCCGTATGGGCTACCATGCAGTAGAATGCCTTATTGAGAATACGCACAATGTATTTATTGGTATTGTAAATAATAAAATGAATTACATGCCATTGAATGAAGCCGTGAAAAAGAAACAAAGAATAAGCGAAGAATGGATGAAAATTGTAAAGATTCTTGC
The DNA here is from genome assembly GCA_025350645.1 of Ferruginibacter sp. Taxonomy (GTDB): domain Bacteria; phylum Bacteroidota; class Bacteroidia; order Chitinophagales; family Chitinophagaceae; genus Ferruginibacter. Next base: position 20,682 of record JANXXM010000114.1, on the reverse strand, counting down.
TACTTAAAATTTCGCTTTAAGGTTAATACAGTTATAAACCTATGTAAATAGCATCTCTAATAATTCAATAATATAAAACCTAAAATATAAATACTATAAATAGATGACAAAAAATATTTCAAAATACCTGCATACCAATATGGACAAAGGTGCAGGATTTGCACACTCCCAAAAACGTACAAAAATTGTAGCCACTGTAGGCCCGGCATGCGATACATACGATAAATTACTATCGCTGGTTAAGGCTGGTGTAAATGTTTTTCGTTTAAATTTTTCTCATGGTGCGCATGAAGATAAATTGATAGTTATAGAAAATATTAGAAAAATAATAAAAGAAGAGCCGTATAATATTGCCATCTTAGGAGATTTGCAAGGACCAAAATTACGGGTAGGAGAACTGGAAAATGGTAAACTCATTCTTAAAGAAAAAGATCAGTTTATTTTTACAACTGATAAGATGGTAGGCACAAATGAAAAAATTTATGTAAGCTACCCCAATCTTACAACAGACGTAAACCCTGGCGAACGTATATTTTTAGATGATGGTAAAATGGAACTGAAAGTGCTTAAAGTGCTTAATGATAAAGAAGTATTAATGGAAGTAACACTGGGTGGTGTGCTTACGCCTAAAAAAGGAGTAAACCTGCCGGATAGTAAACTTACCATGCCCTCTATGACAGAAAAAGATTTTGCAGATCTCGAATTTATTATAGCCCAAAAGCTGGACTGGGTGGCCCTTTCCTTTGTACGCAAAGTAGAAGATATTATTTCTCTCAAAAAAATATTAACAGCAAACGACAGTAAAATAAAAGTAATAGCCAAAATAGAAATGCCGGAAGCGCTGCAAAACCTGCGGGATATTATTGTAGAAAGTGATGGTGTAATGGTGGCTCGTGGCGACCTTGGTGTAGAAGTGCCTATAGAGCAGGTACCCGTTATACAAAAAGATATTATCCGCAAATGTATGCACAGGGCAAAGCCAGTAATTGTAGCCACGCAAATGATGGAAAGCATGCTGGATCGCACTAAACCAAACCGCAGCGAAGTAAGTGATGTAGCAAACGCTGTACTAGAAGGCGCAGATGCAGTAATGCTTAGCGGAGAAACTGCTACAGGTCTTTATCCTACCCTTGTGGTAGAAACAATGAGTAAGATAATACTAGAGGTAGAAAAAACGGTGTACGATTACGATAGAGATGATATACTTGCACCACAGCCCCACTCTCCTTCTTTTGTAAGTGATGCTATTTGTTATAGTGCATGTAAACTCGCAAAAGACAGCCAGGCAAGTGCATTAATAGGTATGACTCAAAGTGGATACACTGCATTTATGTTAAGCAGTTATCGTCCCAAATCGCCCTTGTATATATTTAGTAAAGAGCGTTCTCTTATAAGCCAGTTAAGCCTTAGCTGGGGCGTACGTGCTTTTTATTATGGCGAAGAAGAAAGCCTTGACGACATTATTTTTGACCAGATAAATATTTTAAAGGAGCGTGGCTTTGTTCAAAAAGACGATATTATTATTAACACAGGAAGCACTCCCGTAGCCCTTCATCTACCTACCAATATTATAAAAATAACCAAAGTAGGGTAAAACAATTAAAGGTTTAATTATTTAAAAGCGTAAAGGTTTTTCTTTGCGCTTTTTTATGGAATTTCGAAAAAATATTTCAATTATTTTTATATCAATATTAAAATTTATTTAGAAAATTTCATTTTGCATCAAACCAAAGCGGCGTAGTGTCGTCCCACTCCCCATTGTAATTAATAGTAAGTTCTTCACCCGCTGATATCTCTCTTACCGTTTTTATAGTTATCGTATTATCATCGTAGTTCATAATATATGTACAGTTACTGGCATAACTGTGGTTAAATATAGAAACGCAGCCAAGTGCTACACAGCATTTTTCTTTATTCATTCCCCATTCAAAAATATAATCGTGGAGCAAAGTTTTATCAAGATAAATACGCTCTTCTCTTGTCATTATAATTACAGGTGCATCTTCTACGATCGTATTAGCAGCTATGATTGTTTCGGTAAAAATTCCTCTCCCCTTAGTTTCTGTATTTTTTATATAAACAGACCAATTCATAGTAACATTTTTTTGAAAATAAAATAGGCTAAATTGCAGTTCGCAAAAACGAAAATAGCATTTTGATTTTATGCCGCCAGAAATAAAGCAATTATCCATACAAGCAAGGTTTGATGAAGTAATAGCATCAGAAGATAAGTTGGTTATTCAAGACTTTTTGAATGAACAGAATATAAGCGATGTAGCAAACCTTGTATATGATAATCCCGATTTTGAAACACAGGTTATTTCTCATCTTTCTATACATCGGGCAGCAAGCGTTTTTAAAATACTGGATCTTAGTGAGCAAAAAAGAATTATAAAAGACCTTCCTGCATTTAAAAGTGCAGAGTTATTAAACGAACTCCCTGCAGATGACAGGGTGGATTTTTTGGAAGAATTGCCCACAGATACAGTAAGAGAATTAATAAAAACACTGGAGCCATCTGAAAGAAAAATTACACTGGAATTATTAGGGTATCCGGAAAACAGTGTGGGCAGAATAATGACGCCGGATTATGTATATGTGTACGAGTACAACACCGTGCAGGAAGTTTTATCCACCATACGCCGCTGGGGTACAAACAGCGAAACGATAGATGTTATCTATGTTATAAATGGGCGTGGAGAATTACTGGATGATATTCGTATAAGAGATTTTTTACTGGCTAGCCCCGAGGTAAAAGTGAGTGAGCTAATGGATGAGCGTTTTATATCTTTAAAAGTAAATGATGACCAGGAAATAGCCAGCAAGATTTTTAAAATGAATAACAGGGTAGCATTGCCTGTAACTGATGATAAAAATATATTGCTCGGTATTATTACCATAGATGATGTGCTTTGGGTGGCACAGGAAGAATTTAGTGAAGACATGCAAAAAATGGGTGGTACCGAGGCACTGGACGAACCTTACCTGGATACTCCTTTTTTTAAATTACTAAAAAAACGGGCGGGCTGGCTTATCGTTTTATTTTTAGGAGAATTTCTTACAGCCAGTGCGCTGGCTTATTTTAATGATGAAATTGCAAAAGCTACTGTACTCGTTATGTTTATGCCGCTCATAGCCTCCAGCGGCGGCAACAGCGGCTCACAGGCAAGTACACTTATTATACAGGCTATGGCTGTAGGCGAGATTACCCTGGCAGATTGGTGGAGGGTAATGCGAAGAGAAATAATGAGTGGTTTTGTGCTGGGCGCAATACTTGGGCTTATAGGGTTTTTAAGAATATGCGTATGGCACTCGTTAATGGCACACGGTGTGATGCATGATTTATATGGTGTGCATTGGTTTCTTATTGCTGTAAGTGTGGGCATCTCTTTAATAGGCGTGGTATTATGGGGTTCTGTTACAGGGTCTATGTTGCCATTACTCTTAAAAAAATTAGGTGCAGATCCTGCTGTAAGCTCCGCACCTTTTGTTGCTACGCTGGTAGATGTAACTGGATTGATCATTTATTTTTCTGTAGCCTATTTCTTTTTAAAGGGGATATTGTTGTAATAACTTTTAAAAAAAATTACATTCCTCTGAAGTTTTTGTCATTTTTCCATCTTTATATCCGCTAAATAATTACAGCAAAATTATTTTGTTTAATATTGCTTGTAAAAAATTTCCGTTTAAAATAATATAAATTTATGTGTGGAATTGTAGGTTACACAGGCACTAGAGAAGCATACCCGATTATATTAAAAGGTTTAAAAAGACTGGAATACAGAGGCTACGACAGCAGCGGCGTGGCTTTACTGCACGATGGCAAACTGGATGTATATAAAAAGAAAGGAAAAGTAGGAGAGCTGGAAGAATCGCTTGTAGGCATAAACCTCCATGCACATATTGGTATTGGCCATACCCGCTGGGCCACACACGGCGAACCAAATGATCGTAATGCCCACCCGCATTCATCTGCAAGTGGCAGGCTGGCAATGATACACAATGGTATCATAGAAAATTATGCCCAACTAAAAACAGAACTGCTAAACAAGGGCTATACTTTTAAAAGCGATACAGATACTGAAGTGCTGCTCAATTTTATAGAAGATATTCAACAAAATAATGATTGTACGGTAGAAGAAGCATTGCGCATTGCATTAAAACGGGTGAGTGGCGCATATTGTATTTTACTGCTGGATGAGCAGGATCCTGAAACCATCATTGCGGCTCGCAAAGGATCTCCACTGGTAATAGGTATTGGCAAAGGCGAGCACTTTTTGGCAAGCGATGCCTCTCCAATAATAGAATACACCAAAGAAGTAGTTTATGTAAATGACTACGAGCTGGCTATTGTACGACCAAATGAACTTATTTTAAAAAACATAGGCAACGAAACCATCACCCCATTTATTACCAAGCTGGATATGGAACTTGCTGCAATAGAAAAAGGCGGCTATGAGCATTTCATGCTTAAAGAAATTCATGAGCAGCCCAGTACAATTACAGATTGCCTTCGGGGAAGATTACACGCAGCGGCGGGCAGTATTACCATGAGCGGCGTTGATGACAACATTGAACAAATAAAAAATGCTAGCCGCATTATGATTGTAGCATGCGGTACAAGCTGGCATGCGGGGCTTGTAGCAGAATATATTATTGAAGAACTTTGCCGTATACCTGTAGAGGTAGAATATGCATCGGAGTTTAGATACCGCAATCCTATTGTGGCAAAAGGAGATGTTATTATTGCCATTTCTCAAAGCGGAGAAACAGCAGATACGCTGGTAGCGCTGGAAAAAGCAAAAGAAAATGGTGCGTTTATTTTTGGGGTAGTAAATGCTGTAGGATCATCTATAGCACGTATATCTCATGCAGGTGCATACACACATGCAGGGCACGAAATTGGTGTAGCCTCTACAAAAGCCTTTACCGGCCAGCTTGCTGTGCTTATGATGATGGCATTAAAAATAGCCATACAAAAAGGCACTATTGCCCAAGAGCGCTATCAGGCCTTGCTTACAGAGCTTGCAGATGTACCTGAGAAAATAGAAGCTATTTTAAAAAATACTGCAGAGATAGAAAAGATTGCTTTAAAATATAAAGATGCAAGAGATTTTCTTTTTCTAGGAAGAGGGTATAATTTTCCTATTGCACTGGAAGGTGCACTAAAACTTAAAGAAATTTCTTACATACATGCAGAAGGCTACCCCGCTGCAGAAATGAAGCATGGTCCCATAGCATTGGTAGATGAAGAACTGCCGGTAGTTTTTATTGCTACCAAAGATCAGTATCACGAAAAAATAGTGAGCAATATGCAGGAAATAAAGGCCCGCAAAGGGAAAATTATTTCTATCATTACAGAAGGCGATGCCATAAGCCCTGGGCTTAGTAACGATACTTTTACCATACCACCTGCAGATGAAATTATAGCACCAATACTTAGTGTAATACCGTTACAATTACTTTCTTACTATGTGGGCATTGCAAAAGGTATAGATGTAGATAAACCGAGAAACCTTGCCAAGAGTGTAACTGTAGAATGATAAATAATAATTTAATGAATAATTATAATTCATTAAATTATTAGTGCATTATAAATGGAAAAGGCTGTTTGAATTGTTTTTGGCAAAAAGTGTTACTTTTTGCCCCAGCCAAAACACAGCTATAGTCATCATCGTTGTGTCACTCACTTCATCTGCATAACATTGTTCATCTTTTATTATATAATATTGGCCCTTTTAATTATTAGCTGTATTTATATACATTAACTTAGTATATAAACTAAATAATAAAAACTAATTCTGCCATTATCATTTTGTTGTAATTTTTATTAAAACATAAAGAATAAAAAAACTTTAATAACGTAAATATTTTAATAGATATTCTAACTTTCAAATGGTTCTTATATTAATAATAAGTACCCATATTTTCTATGAATATAATAATAACACACCCCGTTAAAGAACTTGGTTATAATTTTATAGATACAAAATATCTACCAGAAGGATTAGATGAATATCACCTGCGCAATATCCAAAATAACTGGGGTACAATTTACCGCTCTCTTACCACGCCGGAGCAGGAAATACTCATACATAACAGGAATACCTCGGATAACTGGAACAATATTTTAGTATCAGAAAATTTTGATCCGGCACTTATAAAAAATTGTAAATTTTATGGCCTTGTACGCATAGGAGAACTGAAACCATTTTATAAAGAATTTCATAATTACAGAATGCCAGTAGGCATTTATAACAGTACCATCATTAGTTGCGACCTGGGAGATAATGTATGCATAGACAATGTAAGTTTTTTGAGTCATTACATTATTTGCAAAGATGTGATGATAGCCAATGTAAATGAACTGGCTACAACCGACCACTCAAAATTCGGCAATGGAATAATTAAAGAAGGTGAAGACGAAAAGATAAGAAGCTGGATAGAGGTATGTAATGAAAATGGCGGGCGAAGTATTTTACCTTTTAATGGTATGCTGCCAGGAGATGCTTATTTGTGGACCAAATACAGGGCAGATAATGCATTAATGGAGCAGTTTAAAAACTTTACACAAAAAGAACTGGATAACAAAAGAGGATATTATGGGAAGGTGGGAGAGCGTACGGTTATAAAAAATTGTGGTATTATAAAAGATGCATGGATAGGTACGGATGCCTATTTAAAAGGAGCCAATAAAATAAAAAACGTAACCATAAACAGCGATGAAAACAGAACATCGCAGATAGGTGAAGGCTGCGAGCTGGTGAATGGGATTGTAGGATATGGCTGCCGGTTGTTTTATGGTGTAAAGGCAGTTCGTTTTGTTATGGCATCTCACTCACAATTAAAATATGGTGCAAGACTTATTAATTCTTACCTCGGTAATAATTCCACCATATCCTGTTGTGAGGTTTTAAACTCTCTTATTTTCCCGGGGCACGAGCAGCATCATAATAATTCTTTTTTATGCGCTTCGCTTATAATGGGTCAAAGTAATATTGCCGCAGGCGTTACCATTGGCAGCAACCACAACAGCCGTGCTGCAGATGGCGAAATACAGGCTAATCGTGGTTTTTGGCCTGGGTTGTGTGTAAGTTTAAAACACAATTCCAGGTTTGCATCTTTTACCATTATTGCAAAAGGCGATTTTCCTGCAGAGCTTAATATTCCTGTTCCTTTTTGTTTGGTGAGTAATAATGTGGCTGCTGATGAACTCGTAGTAATGCCTGCGTACTGGTTTATGTATAATATGTATGCGCTGGAGCGTAATGGATGGAAAAGCAAAGACAGAGACCGCCGCACAGAAAAAATTCAATTAATAGAATATAATTACCTAGCGCCGGATACTGTAAATGAAATGTTTGAGTCTATAACCATTTTAGAAAAATTGACGGTTGCAGAAGATGATACAGCCAGCATTACCAACTGGGAAAATACAGATAGAAAAACCAGCATCATCAAAGTAAAAAAGTCTACAGCTATTTTTAAAGAAATGATACAATATTATGCAATATGCATTTTTATAAATTATTTTAAAGAAAATAATTTTACTGATTTTGAAACTTTTAAGGATACTTTGCCAGTAAAAATTACTCGTACCAACTGGATGAATATCGGCGGACAATTAATACGCACATCAGCAGTAAAAAAATGGAGAGAAGATATTAGAGCGGGTTATATAGAAGACTGGAATGCTGTACATGAAAGATACAGGAATGAAGGCTCTGCCTACCAGCAGGATAAATTAAGCCATGCTTATACTTCGCTGCTAGAAATTTTAAATATAACAGTGAAACAATTTACACCTGCCCTTTTTAAGAAATTAATAAACCAGTCGGTTGCAACAAAAAAATGGATGACTGAAGGAATATTAAACTCCAGAAAAAAAGATTATGATAACCCTTTTAGGCAGATGGTTTACGAAACAAATGAAGAAATGAATACTGTGGTGGGTGCTTTAGAGGACAATAGTTTTATACAGGCCCAGTTTGAAGCGCTGGAAGATTTTAAAAATACAGTAGAAGAAATTGGAATTAAATTTGATAAATAGCTAAAAAATTATGGAAGATAAATTACAAAATGTTTTCAACAAAGATGTTTGCCCTAAATGCGGCAGTGTAAATATTACTCCCGTTAGGTATACTTGGTGGGGAGGCATTATTGGCCCCAGAATAATGAACCACACAAAATGCCAGGATTGCCGTTACGTTTACAATAAAAAATCCGGTGAAAGCAACAATAAAAATATTGTACTTTATTTTGTAGTAATATTTGTTTTAACTTTTGCTGTATTTTATCTGCTAAGAAATAATTACTAATATTTTGTAAAAAATAAAAAATCTGCAAATCGGTATTTTATTACACCAGATTTGCAGATTAAGTATAACTAGATAAAATTATTTAGTTAGATGTTTTCTATGCAGGCTATAAAGTAAAATGAACAATGCCGAGAAAAAGGCACCAATATAAAAACCCATTCCGGATAGCGCAAAAATTCCAATAAAAAAAGCACTCGTTAAAAAAGGGAGTAATTCGCCGATGGTATAAAGAAGAAACCCCTGCTTTTTTCTTTTGCGCATTTGTACCGCTCCTATAATACATAACCCAGCAGCAATAAGCCCCAGCAATAATATAGGAATTCTGTTCTCGTAACTTTTAGTAACCATTTCATCAAAGTGTGCCATATCCGGCATCATAGATTTAGCCCATGCAGGCATTGATGCACTATTCATTTGTTCAATTACTTTATCTTTTGTTTCGTACGATTTTTTGGCACTAATAAATCCGTACAAAGAAAATAAAATGCCTATACCTGTTCCAATAAAAGTGAGTATAGTTAGCACATTTATTCCGGTAGGTATTTTCTGATCTTCATAATCATCAATACTCAGGTTGTCGTTTGTAATATTTGCATCTGCCATAGTTATAAGTTTAGGTTACCAAATTAAGGAAATTATAAACATTTCAAAAACTAACTTTTCTAACGGTTATTATGCAGGTAACTTTGTGGCTTAATGCATTCATTTCTTCCACACAATATTTTTGAGGATACTTTTTTGCTTACCGCAAACCGAACCATTTTCTGGGAGCAGGAAAAAGCATTAATATTATCGGACCTTCACCTGGGCAAAAGCGGCCATTTTCGTAAAAGCGGCATTGCCATTCCACAAACCATATTTAAAGATGATATGCAGCGGCTGCTGGCAGAAATTCAGTTTTACAAACCCGCACAACTTATTATTGTGGGTGATCTTTTTCACAGCACAATGAATAAAGAGCATGATCTTTTTTTACGCTGGCGAAAAGATTTTGCTGATACCATTATTCATCTCGTAAAAGGCAACCACGATATTTTAAAAGATAAATGGTATGAAGAAGCTGATATTACTGTGCATAAAAATCATTTATCTATAAGAAATTTTACCTTCGCACATGATGTGCAGGAATGCAAAACCAGCGATGAACATTATTGTTTTAGCGGGCATATTCACCCCGGTATTTTGATGAGGGGCCTGGGCAGACAAGCCATGAACCTGCCCTGCTTTTATTTTGCAAAACAATATGCGGTGCTACCAGCCTTTGGCAAATTTACGGGTACATTTACGGTACAGCCCCAGCCTGGCGAAGCGGTATTTGGTTTGGTAGAAAATAAAATAATACGGTTGCAATAATCATTAATCAATTTTATAGTACTGTTTATGCATAATTGTTACTTCATAATTCTCCATTATAAAATACATTTGCAGCATGAGTAAAGTAAGAGTACGTTTTGCACCAAGCCCTACCGGCGGGCTGCACCTTGGCGGCGTAAGAACGGTTTTGTTTAATTATTTATTTGCCAAAAAACAAGATGGTAGTTTTATAGTACGTGTAGAAGATACGGACCAGAGCCGCTATGTAGAGGGAGCAGAAAAATATATTTTCGATTGCCTTGCATGGTGTGGCATAGCGGCAGATGAAAGTGTAATAGCAGGCGGGCCTTATGCACCTTACCGGCAAAGTGAACGCAAAGATTTATACCGGCAATATGCAGAAAAACTGGTGCAGGATGGCAATGCCTATTATGCATTTGATACCCCCGAAGAAATAGAAACCATGCGGGAGTTTTTAAAAACCACTGGCAGCGGCAGCTTACAATATGATCATAACAGCCGTAGCAGAATGAACAATTCTCTGAGGCTCTTACCAGAAGAAACGCAGGCATTGTTAAACAGCGGTACCCCGCATGTAATCCGTATAAAAGTAAATGCAAATGAAACGGTGCAGTTTACAGATATGATACGGGGCGATATTACCGTTGACACCAATAATGTAGATGACAAAGTATTGCTTAAAGCTGATGGCATGCCCACTTATCACCTTGCCGTGGTGGTAGATGATTACCTAATGAAGATAACCCACGCATTTCGTGGCGAAGAATGGGTGCCCAGCGCACCCATACATATTTTGCTTTGGAAATATTTATTTGGGCTACATAATATGCCGCATTGGGCACATTTACCGCTCATTTTAAAACCAGATGGTAATGGCAAATTAAGCAAGCGAGATGGCGACAGGCTTGGCTTTCCTGTATATGCAATGGATTGGACAGACCCAAAAACAGGTGATACTACAAAAGGTTTTAAAGAACTTGGTTTTTTACCTGAAGCATTTTTAAACATGCTGGCTATGCTCGGCTGGAACCCGGGAACCGAGCAGGAAATATTTTCTATGGATGAATTAATTCAATCATTTTCTATGGACAGGGTGCATACCTCTGGTGCAAAATTTGATTTTGAAAAAGCAAAATGGTTTAACCATGAGTGGATAAAAAAACTATCCGCCAGCACGCTTGCACCACTTGTTACAAATACTTTAGCCCAAAAAAATTTGCAAATAACCGATAACGATTACCTGGTAAAAGTTGTTGACCTCGTAAAGGAACGCTGCACCTTACTTACCGACTTTTATGAGCAGGCTGGTTATTTTTTTAAAGCCCCACTTACTTTAGATGAAGCTGCCGTAAAACCAAAATGGACAACAGAAAAGAATAATTTTTTCGAAGAATTTATTATCAGGATAGTTGCTGCAGAAAATTTTGACAGTGCCGCTATAGAAACTATTTTTAAAGAGCTGGCTACAGAAAAAAACATTAAACCTGGGGAACTGCAATTACCTATGCGCATAATGCTTGTTGGTGCTAAGTTTGGCCCTGGTGTTTTTGATATTGCCACTACTATTGGTAAAGAACAAACTATAGCAAGGATAAAAACAGCGTTAGAAATTTTTAAGTAATTATCAGCTTAAAAAAAGATACATAAAAGCAGAGGTGAAATTATGGCTTTTTAATTTTCTTTTTTCGCTTAGATGATTCGTAGATTTCTATTGTTTTATTAAGAATATTAATAAAATTTTGTTGTAGATAATTACCTGGCTCTGCGCCCTGAGTGGCCAGGTCACTTATCATTTGCCAGCTTGCGTTATTAAGATACCGGGAGTCTTTTAGTTTTTGCCCATACATGGCTACAGCAATGGTAAATTTTGTACAATTAGACAAACTGTCTTTTGTTGTTTCTGCAGATTTTACCTGGTGAATAATATTTTTATATACGCCAGTTTTATCATTTACATCATGGTAGCGTACGGTAAGTGCTGCAATATTATCTAATGATTTTTCCGGTACAAGTTCTATTTCGAAAATAGCGGTAATGGTACTACCGCTTCCAATTTCGCCGCCCTCCAGTTCACTATCCGCATCTGCAATGGCTTCTTTTTTATTATCAAAACCAATAAGGCGGTACCGGTGCACCATTGCAGGGTAAAAAATAATATTTAGAGATGCATTGTCTGCTATTGTATATAATGTTTCTGTAAGTTCATGCACCAATACTTTTTCTGCTTCGTGAATATCATCGAGGTAAGCATAATTTCCATTACCTCTTTTTGCGAGTGTTTGCAATTTTGAATCTTTTAAATTTCCCATGCCTACGCCCAGGCAAGTAAGGTACACACCACTTTGCCGTTGTTTAATTATCAATTCGCCCAGGGCAGTTTCCGATGCTATACCCACATTAAAATCTCCATCGGTAGCAAGTATAACCCTGTTGTTGCCACCTTCTATAAAGCTTGCCCTCGCTACTTTATAAGCTGTTTGTATGGCCATTTCGCCAGGGGTGTCGCCGGCGGCCTCCAGCATTTCTATAGATTTTGAAATCGTTTCTTTTTCACTGCCTGCTGTAGTGGGTAGCCAAACGGCCACTGCCCCACCATAAATTACGATAGATACTTTATCTACAGGCCGCAGATTTTTTACAAATAATTGAAAAGCGGCTTTCAATAATGGTAACCTATTGGGCATATCCATGCTACCGGATACATCTATTAAAAAAACAAAGTTTCCTGGGGGTGTATTTTCCAGGTCTATTTTGCGGGTATTTACATTTAAAAATAATAAGCGGCTGCTATCATTCCACGGGCAGGATGTTAGCTTTGTTTTTACTTTAAACGTTTCGCCAGGCGAAGGCTTATCTACATCCAGGTTAAAATAATTTATCAGCTCTTCTGTACGTACCGCATCTGGCGGCACTTTGCTACCCATATTTATAAACCGGCGCACATTGCTGTATGAGGCCTTATTCACATTTAAACTAAAGCCTGTGCCAGGATAATCCACTGCACGTACATTTTCATTTTCTATGAGTTGAAAATAAGTTTCATCCCCGGTAAAAAAATTTAACCGCTGCTGCTGCTTTTTATCTTTTATAATAGATATTAAAGAAGGTTTGTTTTTTACAATATCTTTTTCCGAAATCTTAAGAATAATAGTTTGCCATACCTCTGTCTTTACTTTTATATTTTGGGCTACATAACCTTCCAGCAAAATTTTTAAAGAATCGTAGGCTAATGCTGTAGTTATGCCAAAGCTGCCATCGTTACCAGAAATGTAAGAAAGCCTAGTGGAAGCGAGATAAATTTTAGCATTAGGCAATGGATTATTTTTTTCATCCTTTATATTTCCACGAAGATAATATTGAGTGTACGCAGGCAAGCAACACAGTACGAAGAAGCAATATGAAAGTAGCTTTTTCACAAAAAAATAAGGAAGGGTGACAGGTGTTTTGATAAAAAAACTACCCTTCTTGTAGTTGAATAACGAATATAGCACTAAAACATTGCTGTATGGCCCAAAAAATTCATATAAATCGTATACTAATCTTCAATAAGCTGATAAATTTCTTTAAGATTTCTTGCCAGTCCGTCATAATCCAACCCATACCCTAGTAAAAATTTATCCGGAACTTTAAAACCAAGATAATCAATTTTTACGGGAAATGCCAGAGCCGTGGGTTTGTGCAAGAGTGCTACCAGTTTTAAAGATAAAGGTTGCTGATTTTCTAATTGTGGCAAAAATTCGTGCAGTGTTTTACCTGTGTCTACAATATCTTCTATAATTACGACGTGTCTGTCTTTTAAACTCGTATCCAATCCTATAGAGGTTATTACCTGCCCGGTACTTTTAGTGCCTTTATACGATGCTAGTTTTATAAAACAAATTTCTGCTTCTACGCTTAGTTCTTTAAATAAATCGGATGCAAACATGAAAGATCCGTTTAAGATAGCAATGAAAACAGGGCGCAATCCTTCATAATCTTTATTTATCTCCCCTGCCAGTCTCTTTACCTGCTCCGCTATTTCATCAGCCGTAAGGTAAGGCACAAACTTTTTATCTAGTACATTTATTACCTGCATATCATTTTTTTATTTAGACAATTTATCTTCAGCTACGCCGGGTCGTAATTTTATTTTTGTTCCTTTGCGCACATTTTCATTTTCATTTAAGCCATTATATTGCATTAAAAATTGCAATTGCACCCCATTGTTTTGAGCAATGTCGTACAAGGTTTCATTTTGCAGGGCAATATAAATATCCCTGTTACCCTGCCTTGCTTTTCTTTCTAAATAAATGTATTGTTCTTCTTTTAAAAGGCCATCCGTTTTAAGATCATTATAGTCCAGTAATTTAACCAAAGCTATATCTGCTTTTGTAGCAATAGCCAGCAGCGATGTTCCTTTATTTGCCAGAATTGCTTTTAGGCCGTTAAAATTTACTTTTCCTTTTAATGAATTATCAATATTTTTTTCATTGTAAGAAACCGGCGCAACTATCATAGCAGGCTGCTCATTGGTTTTTACTGCCACATCACTAAATATTTTCTCCTGCTCATTCAAAATACCATTATCGTATTGCTGCAAATTATATTTTTCAATATTGGATATTAATATCTGCGGGTAGCGTGGGTTAGTAGCGTAGCCTGCTTTTTTTAACCCGTAGCACCAGCCACGATAGTCTGCAGCATCCAGTTTAAATAGCGTGGCATAACGGGGCGTTGTGCTCAGGTAATCGCTGTGGTCTTTGTAGCTGTCTGCTGCCCTGGTGTATTTTCTAAAACATTCGTTGGGCGCATCATCAGTATGAGTAACACTTTCGCCCGTCCATGTACTTTTGCATTTTATACCAAAATGATTATTGGATTTTTTTACCAGGTCGCTGTTGCCACACTCTGTTTCTAAAATACCCTGCGCAAGTGTAATAGATGCCGGTATACCTGTACGCTTCATTTCTTCTACCGCCAGGTTTTTATAAGTGGCAATATACTCCTCCGGAGAAATTTTTTGTGCTTTTAAAAAGAATGATCCTAAAAGGAATGTTGCAACAATACTTAGTCTTTTCATTAAAAATATTTAGATAAATAATATTGAGTCATAAGAACACTTAACGTTCGATGCTACAATTTTCGTATAAATGTAATGCCGTCTCTTATGCTTAGCATTACCTGTTCTGTTTTACTATCCTGCGCCACATGCTCATTAAATTGCTGTATAGCTTTTGCATTTTTTCCGGTAATGGGTTCGTCTAAAACCTGCCCGTGAAAAAGTACATTATCTGCCAGGATAAAACCATTTTTTTTAAGCTGCGGCAAAGTTAATTCGTAATAATCAATATAGCCTGTTTTATCAGCATCAATAAAAATAAGATCCCATGTTTCGGCAAGCGTATTTATGATTGTTTTTGCATCTCCCACGTGCAATTTTATTTGATGGTTATACTCACTTTGTTTAAAATTATTAGCGGCAATAGCTGCATCTTCTTCCCGTAATTCTATGGTATGCAATATACCGCCGGGTTGCAGTCCTTTAGCTAAACACAGGGCACTGAATCCTGTGAAAGTTCCTATTTCCAGTACGCTCAGCGGTTTTATCATGCAGCTTATCATCTGCAATAGTTTGCCCTGTACTGCACCGCTTAGCAGGTGTGCATGCGGGTGTGTGGCATAGGTGTCGTCAATAATTTTTTGCAGCAATGCATCGGGCGCACTGCTGTATTGCTCTGCATATTTTTCTATATTTTCATTTACTATTTGCATTACATTATACAGTTGTAATACTTGCTTTTTTTGAAATTATTAACAAGCCAATGTAAGTAAGCAGGCCGTTTAAAATTAATAATTCCGATCCTATTTGAAAACTACCAAATAGTTGAGTTTGAAATTTATCTACAAAAAAACAAATGAGTGGTGCAGCTATACAAACATAGGGTACCAGTTTATCTGCTACGGATCTTTTTGTTATAATCCCAAAAGTAAACAACCCAAGTATAGGCCCATAAGTATATGCGGCTACTTTTAAAATTACGCTAATCATGCTGGGGTTATTTATTTTATAAAATAACAGTACAAATAATAAAAATATAAAGGCAACGGTAAGATGTACCTGCTGGCGAATTTTCTTTTTCTTTTTTTCATCCCAATCTGCTTTGCGCTGCATGCCAATAATATCAATACAGAAAGATGAAGTGAGTGCGGTAATAGCCCCATCAGCACTGGGGAACAGTGCAGATATTAATGCGATGATAAAAATAATGGAAACAAAATGAGGCATTTGATGCAGAGCAATATCAGGGAAAAGTTTATCGCCTGCAGATACAACACCCTGCTGGGCTGCGTACAAATAGAGCAACCCTCCTAAAAATAAAAATAACCCTATAACCACTATTAAAATAAACGAAAGCGTTACAATATTTTTTTGCGAATCCTGTAATCGTTTAACCGAAATTGTTTTCTGCATCATCTCCTGATCCATACCCGTCATAGTTACGGTTATAAAAATGCCTGCAAAAATTTGTTTTACGAAATACAATTTGCTGTTAGGATCAAAAAAGAAAATTTTTGAATACCCCTTATCATTCATTGCTGTAAGTGCAGTACCTACGTTAAGATTCATAGTATGTAAAATATACGCTACGCAAACCACAAGCCCGGTGAGCATAAAAGTTGTTTGCAAAGTATCTGTAAATACAATTGTTTTTACACCACCTTCGTAAGTATATACGAGTATCATTATTAAAATGATGAGGGTAGTTAACCAAAACGGCACACCGAGATCTTCTAAAATGGTATCATTTAAAATCTTTACTACCAAGTACAATCTTGCCGTAGCACCCAGTGTGCGGGATAATATAAAAAAAGCTGCTCCCGTTTTATATGACGCTATACCCAACCGCTTGCTAAGGTAGTTATAAATAGAAGTAAGGTTTAGCTTGTAATACAGTGGCAGCAGTACATAAGCCACTATAAAATATCCTATAAGGTAGCCAATTACAATCTGAAAATAAGCAAATGACTCTTTGCCTACAGCACCCGGCACGCTTACAAATGTAACGCCGGAAAGAGACGTGCCTATCATTCCAAAAGCTACCAGCATCCAGTTAGAATTTTTATTACCAATAAAAAAAGATTCGTTATTGGAATTTTTGCCTGTATACCATGCTACAGCAAGCAACAATAAAAAATAACCTGCTACAAACAACAATAACACTGTAGGAGACATAAGACGTAGTTTACTTAAAAATAAAATTGAAAATAGGAAAAAACTTTGTGTCTTTGTGTAAAAATAATAAGCGCAGGCTTTTTATGAAAAAATTTAACCGCACAACTTTACCTTTTTTAAAAAAATGAAAATAACAGCAATAGCCGTTTTTTGTGGAAGCAAAACAGGGAACAATCCATTATTTGAAGAGCATACCCGAGCTTTGGGAGCTTTGCTTGCAAAACAAAACATTCGTATTATTTATGGTGGGGGTAATAAAGGATTGATGGCAGCAGTAGCCAATGCGGCACTGCAAAATAAAGGCCATGTAGTGGGCATTATACCGGAGTTATTAAAAGCTACCGAACACTTGCATGAGGGTTTAACCGAAACGCATATTGTAGAAAACATGCATGTTCGCAAGCAAATGCTGTATGAAAAATGCGATGCTGCTATTATACTGCCCGGCGGTTATGGTACACTGGATGAGGTTTTTGAAATGCTTACCTGGAACCAGCTTAACATCCACTGCAAAAAAATATTTTTCTTAAATAGCGGTGGCTTTTACGATCATCTTATAGCACATATAAACAAAATGCACGAGGAAAATTTTTTATACAATAACCCAACAGATCAGATGGAGATTATAACTGAACCGGATCAGTTATTGAAATATTTTTAAAAACGATTCCTGCTGCGATACCTGTCTTCATCCCCATTGCCCCCCTGAAATAATCCAATATTTACCCCTGCCCGTATAACAGGGTTTAACCTGCCTTGGTTATCTACATAAGGAGAGTTAATATTTTTAATTACATCAAACAAAACAGAAATGTAGTAAAAAGAAGTAGTGCCTTCTTCCCTACCTGATGCGAAGCCTGGGCCTATTAATAAACTTGGTGCATTTACCCTGTACTTAGCATCGGGTATGTTACCACCATAAATTACTTTTTGCTGAATATAATTTTGCTCATACTGTGCCTGTGCAAATAAAAATTTTACAGGAAATATTCTTACAAAAGCGCCCGGTCCTATAATAGACTGGCGATATTTTGCGGTTGTATAATAATCCCGCTGAGAAATATAATTATAGTTTAAAGAAAGTGCCACATCCAAGTATTTATTTACACTATATCCAAAAAAAGGACCCACACCAAACAAAGTAGTACCACTACCAAAACCCAGTGCCACTGTACCTCCGGCAAATAAATTTTCTTTTTTAAACCCTCTTTTTGATTTTTCTTCTCCAGTTTTTTCTTCCTCTTTTTGCGCATATACATGCACAGATATGACCAGCAAAAAAACCCCTGCAAAAAACATTTTTTTATTCATAGATTATCAGTTAAAATTTTATTTTTAAAAATTAATGCTCATCAAATATTTTTCCTTTATTTAAAATTCCATTGGGGTCAAATGCTTTTTTTATACCTCTCATAATATTAAAACTTACTTCATTAAACATTATGGGCATATATTCTTTTTGCACCAGCCCAATACCATGCTCCCCGCTTATGGTACCACCCAAAGATTTTACCAGCTTAAACAAAGCACTTAATGCCGGTATTATTGCGGGGTTATTTAGACTATAAATACTTCCTTCTTTTTTTATGCGTATGTGGAGGTTACCATCCCCTGCATGTCCATAACATACTACTTTAAAATTATATTCAATCCCCAGGTTTTTTACACCCACAATAAGTTGTGGCAGTGCCGCTCTTGGCACTACGGTATCTTCCTCAATGGTATACCCATCCAGCTTTACAGCCTCTGCTACTCTCCTGCGTAAAACCCACAAAGCGGCTTTTTGCTGTGCATCATCTGCAAAATATATTTCTCCACAATCAAAATCTGCAAGTAGCATACTAATGGCTTCCATATCTTTCATGAGTACATCCATATCGTTGCCGTCTACTTCTATAATTAAGTGTGCTGCCACATCATCTGGCACAGGTATGGTATTACTATGCACAAATTCGCTTACAATTTTTAACGCATTTACCTCTACCAGTTCCAGTGCACTAGGGGTAAAACCGGCTCTAAAAATAGCACTTACTGCGGCTCCTGCTTTTTCCAAATCATTAAATGGTACCAGCATCAGCAAGTCAAATTTTGGATGAGGCAAAAGCTTTAATACTATTTTTGTAACCAGCCCCAAAGTTCCTTCACTGCCTACCATAAGTTGTGTTAAATTATACCCCGTAGAATTTTTGAGTACATTGGCACCGGTCCATATTATTTCGCCAGTGGGCAATACCACCTGCAGGTTGAGTACATAATCTTTTACTACTCCATATTTTACAGCCTTTGGCCCGCCACTGTTTTCAGCAATATTGCCACCAATAAAACAACTGCCACGGCTGCTAGGGTCAGGCGGATAAAAAAGTCCTTTTTCTTTTACCGCATTTTGCAGTACTTCTGTAATTACCCCCGGCTCTGTAGTTACCTGCAGGTTTTTTTCGTCTATTTCCAAAATAGCATTCATGCGTTCAAATGACAAAAGTACACCTCCAAAATGTGGCAAAGCACCGCCGCTAAGCCCTGTACCTGCTCCTCTTGGCGTAACGGGTATTTTATGTGCATTACATATTTTCATCACTTCACTTATCTCTTCGGCGGTGCGTGGCTTTATAACAATGTCGGGTAAAAAATGTAAGTTTTCTGTTTCATCTTTTGCACACAGGTCCAGCGTTTCCTCATCTGTAAACACATATTGATCTCCTACAATTTTTTTAAAAGCAGCTAGTTGTTCAGCAAACCGCTGCTTTTTTTCCTGCGCAATAATCATTGGAAATATTTTTGGTAAAGTTCGTTAATATTGGCTAAAAAAAATGAATGGATTACGCAGATAAAACGAAAAAAGATTTCATACTAAAAAGGAGTAATGAATCATAAATCATCCTTCATCATTTAAAACTCATCATTCTTTAAAAGAAAAATAGTTTTTTCTTACCTTCACCTCATGCAACAATATCTTTCTCTTCTTCAAAATATTATTGATAACGGTACAGATAAAAGTGACCGCACCGGCACAGGAACCCGCAGCATTTTCGGGCATCAACTACGGTTTAATCTTGCAGATGGCTTCCCTCTTGTTACTACAAAAAAAGTACATTTAAAAAGTATTATTTATGAACTGCTGTGGTTTTTAAAAGGCGAAACAAATATT
This sequence comes from Ferruginibacter sp., assembly GCA_025350645.1. GTDB lineage: Bacteria > Bacteroidota > Bacteroidia > Chitinophagales > Chitinophagaceae > Ferruginibacter. The sequence continues at coordinate 671 of JANXXM010000114.1, read as the reverse complement.
GCATATCTAAAGGAACATAATGTAAAAATATGGGATGAATGGGCAGACAAAAATGGCGAACTCGGCCCGGTGTATGGCAAACAATGGCGTAGCTGGCAGGGTGCAGATGGGGTGGAAACAGACCAGATAAAAGAGGTAATTAACCAATTAAAAAACAACCCTGACAGCCGGCGTATTATTGTAAGCGCATGGAATGTGGCAGAGCTGCCACAGATGAAATTAATGCCCTGCCATTGTTTGTTTCAATTTTATACCAGTGCACCAGATGAAAATGGAAAAAGAAAATTAAGCTGCCAGCTTTATCAGCGAAGTGCAGATGTTTTTTTAGGAGTACCCTTTAATATTGCATCGTACGCATTACTTACTATGATGATAGCACAGGTGTGTGATATGGCCCTCGGCGATTTTATACACAGCTTTGGCGATGTGCATTTATACAATAATCATTTTGAGCAAGCAAACCTGCAACTAAGCCGGCAGCCATTTGTACTGCCACATCTTAAAATAAACCCGGCAGTAAAAAATATTTTTAGTTTTAAATTTGAAGATTTTGAATTGATGAATTATGAAAGTCACCCTTCAATAAAAGCTACCGTAGCAGTATAACTTCCTCTCAATACTAAATATTTTCTTTTGATAACACTAATAGTTGCAGCATCATCAAACAACGC
>JANXXM010000082.1 GCA_025350645.1 Ferruginibacter sp. | reverse complement strand
ACATCATTACTTCCGCAGCCCCAGCATGATTTTTTTTATCATAATAATAAAATTGAAAAGGGTTTCAATTTAGTCAATTGAAACCCTTTTCCAATATGCTTTTTAAAAGTTTTTACCAACCATTTTTGACTACATTGTCTTAAAATAAGTTTCATTGCTTTTACGCAAAACCTGAGATCAATATTCAATTTTTCGCAGGTTAGGAAATTTTAGCCAGGTACCTGCAACAACCAATACAGACATTGCTCCTCCAAAAACCACAGCGGGTAATGTGCCAAATATTTTTGAAGTAACACCGCTTTCAAACTGCCCCAGTTCGTTGGAAGAATTAATAAAAATACTGTTAATAGAAGATACCCTGCCTCGTAATTCATCGGGTGTATATAGTTGTGCTATTGTGCCTCGTATTACCACGCTTATACCATCACACACACCTGCAGCAGCAAGGGCTGCAAAGCTCAGCCAATATATTTTAGATAATCCGAAAATGATTATAAAAATACCAAAACCTGCAACTGCAAGCATCATTTTTATACCTTGCTTTTTCTTCATGGGTATGCCCAATAAAATAAGAACGCTTATCAGTGCACCAATGTCCATAGCTGCATTTAAAAAACCATAGCCAATAGGGCCAATGTGCAACACATGTTCTGCAATTTCTGGTATAAAGGCAACTGCCCCTCCAAAAAGTACTGCAAAAAGATCCAGCGAAATAACGCCAAGCATCGTTTTATTATTCCATACAAAATTAAAACCTCCTTTTATAGATTGAATCATGGGCTCTTTTATTTGTGCAAATACAGGAGGCTTTGGCTTAAGCTGCAATGAAAAAATAAATGCAATGCATATTAATGTGGCACTTACAAAATAAGCGTTAGATATACCGAGCAGTGCAATAAATAAACCGCCGGTTGCATGGCCCGTAATAGAGGAGATTAAATACGAAGAAGAATTAAGCGAAACAGCTCTTTGCAAAATATTTCTTGGTACAATTGCCGCTATCATGCTATTAGATGCAGGCGATGCAAAAGAACGAATAATACCTGTACAAAAAACTACTGCAAGTAACACGATTATCTTAATATTAACGGGTACACTAAAATAAGCGAGGCTTATAAAAGCCAGTGTTATAGCACACAAAAAATAAAGTATATAAGAAACAGAAAGAATTTTTTTCTTATCATGGGTATCAATATAATGCCCGGCATACAACGCAGATATTACTGCAGGCAAAAACTCTGTAAGCCCCGCCACACCTACCATATAGGTATTAGCAAGATGAAACATCTGGTAGATAACGATGGTAGATATCATACGAAGCCCCAGCGTAAAAGTTAATTTTGCACTGATGAAATTCCAAAACTCCCGTGGTAAATTGTCATTGTTATCCATATACTTTACGGAAGTATTATATAATGCTGTCCGTTATCATAGTCTTTATCTAATGCAGTTATTATAGTTTGCAAATGCTCCGGGTTGTTTAGAAAATCGGCATGGGCAGCATCTACAAAAAGTGTTTTTATATTGTGTTGTTTTATATATTGGGTATATGTTTCTTGGAGATTAAAAAGATAATCGTTAGGAATAGATTGCTCATATTTTCTGTTGCGTTTTTTTATATTTTCCTGCAGTTTATTTACGGGCGTGTGCAGGTATATCAATATATCTGGTTGTACAATCTGGGGGTTTATAATATCAAATAATTTTTGATAGAGCCTGAATTCTTCATTTGGCAGATTTACCTTTGCAAATAAAAGACATTTCGTAAAAAGATAATCCGAAACTGTTATCTGCTGAAACATATCTTTTGTATGCAGCATATCTTTTAATTGTTTATATCGCTCTGCCATAAAAAAAAGTTCCAGCGGAAAAGCGTACTGCTGGGGGCTTTCATAAAATTTTGACAAAAAAGGATTTTCTGCAAATTCTTCTAGTATAAGTTTTGCATTAAAATGTATACTCAACAAGTTTGATAATGTAGTTTTTCCTGCACCAATATTTCCTTCTACGGTAATAAAATTATAATTCATGTATGCTGCAAAATAAAAGGAAACAGCAATAGGTTTTTTAAATCTTTTGCACATTTAATGCATCCGTGCATATTGCCAGCAGCTCTACAGATGTTTTATGAAGTACAGGATGCTTGAGTAAAGGCGCAATTGCTGCAAGAGGCACCAACACAAAACGTCTGTATGCGATCTGAGAATGCGGCACTATAAGGTAAGGAGTGTTAATAATTTCTTTGTTAAAGTACAAAATATCAATGTCAATTATGCGTGGGGCATTTTTTTCTGTTCTTATTCTCCCCATTATTTCTTCAATTGATAATGCTTTTTGCAATACTTTTTGCGCATCCAGTTTTGTTTCTGCCACAATAACCTGGTTCAAAAAATCCGGCTGGTTATTATTGCCCCAGGCAGCAGTTCTATAAAATGAAGATGCAGTGATAATTTTTCCTATTTCAGTTTGTATATATTGTGCAGCAAGAATTAAATGTTCTCTGCTGTTTCCTACATTACTGCCCAATAAAAAATAGGTGCTATTTATCTTCAAATGAATAAAGTCTTTTATCTGCTTTAAAAATACGGTTATTAATAATTTTTATTTTTTTAAAATCTGCGTGCAAGGGGTTTATTAAAAAATTATGTTCTTCTTCAACTACCGCAGAAGGTACTTTCATTAATAAAGCATTATTTGATCCTACAAACTCATCCCCTATAAATTTAGTATAAGTATCATCTTCCCGCCAGGTTTTTTTTAATTTGGCTATTTTTATTTCATTCATATCGTCCATAGCTGGTACTTCAATATCAATAATGCTTACCTGCATTAAAAATTGTTTGTGCTTTACATGTACCAAAGCTTCCAGCAGGCACAGGCTTATGTGCTCACCAGTATAAAGCATGGGTATTCCTACCGAGTTCCAGCGGCTGCCAAACAATTTCGCCCCGGCACCAGTAAGATCCTGAATATAATTTGTAGATACTATTCTGTAAATTATCATGCAAATAAACCGTGTTGTATTCTGTTTAACTGAATTACTACATTTTGAATGCCATCGTAAGTGGTTAAAGAATTAAGGGATAAATTTCCTTCCAGCATATAAGGCTCTTCTTTTATCCAGGCATAAAAATTAGCATAATTACCGAGTGCTTTTTTACCCTCTGCCAATACTTTTTCTATGAGTGTAAAACGTTCTGCATTTATAGGTGCAAATTTATGATTGTCCTTTGCATAACGTTGCAGTGTGCGCTCACTCACATGAAGAATATCTGCCCACTCTGTAAGTGAAAACGGTGCTTTATCTGCCAGCTTTTTAAAATCATTATAACTTAGATCTTTTAAAGAAACATTTTGCCTGGTTTTTGCATAAAGTGCCCGCGGATCTTCCAGTTTTGATAAAGGAACTTCATTACTTTTATATCCGGTTATTTTTTTTATCTTTTTCATATTCGACATTTGTCCACAAATCTACGACATTTGTCTGAGGTTTCAAATCTTTTTATCCTTTTTTTATTTTAGCTTTACCTTTTTTAAAAGTGTATTATGAAATATAGTCAGTTAAGGGCAATGTTTGCTATTACCAAAGCAAGTTTACGTTCCATTTTCAGAAGCCCATCGGCCATTATATTCAGTTTTGTGTTTCCTTTTATTTTTATAATTGTATTTGGCTTTATAGGAAATAACAGTGGCAGGCAGGTGTTTAATATAGTAATAGATAACGCTGCAGATACAACAAATGAATTGTACAACAATATTAAAAAAAGCGCTGAACTTAAAATCTACAAGTTTTCTACACCCCTGCTGCTACAAAAAGCACAGCAAAAGGGGCAGATAGCAGGCATCATCAATATTAAAAAAAATGATGGAGGAGTAATCCCTTTTACCGTATCTTTTAAAACTACAAACTCCAGCGATGATAAATGGCCACAACTTAAAACACTGCTGGAAAGTAAAATAACTAAACTGAGTGACAGCATATATACAAACCGGCAAGCTTATGCAAATTTAAGTTTCGATGCAGCAAAAGACCGCACTCAAATAAGAGAATATAAAACCATAGATTTTATTCTTCCCGGGCAATTAGGTTTTTCATTGTTAAGCTCAGGCGTGTTTGGGGTAGCATTTATGTTCTTTAATCTTAGAAATACATTAGTGCTCAAAAGATTTTTTGCTACCCCAATAAAACGTGCTTACATTATTTTAGGCGAAGGAATAAGCAGGGTAATTTTTCAAATGATAACGGCTATTGTTATTATTGGTGTGGGCAATTTATTTTTTGGATTTACACTGGTACATGGCGTAATAACTTTTTTAGAAATGTTGTTTCTTAGTTTTATAGGACTGGTTATTTTTATGGGGCTGGGGTTTATTGTAAGCGGGCTTGCAAAAAACGACAGCAGTATACCACCATTTGCAAATCTTATTACGCTTCCCCAATTTCTATTAGGCGGTACCTTTTTTTCTGCTGATAATTTTCCTGCCTGGTTGCAACCCATATCAAAAGCGCTGCCCCTCACACACCTCAATACTGCAATGAGGAATATAGCATTTGAAGGCCTTAACCTATGGCAGGTAAAAGGTGAAATAGGTATATTGCTACTTTGGATGCTTGTAGTATATATAGTAGCTATTAAAGTTTTTAAATGGGAATAAAATGAGAATGATAAAAGGAGTGCTATTTGTTTTTGCAGGTTTATTTGCATTAGTTACGCTCATTTCGTTACTTATACCCAGCCGGGTAATTGTAACAAGAGCCACACCCATGCAAGGCGATTCTTTAAAAATATTTGATGAAGTAAGCGACCTTAAAAAATGGAAGAACTGGCATCCTGTTTTTAAAAATGACAGTACAAAGATTTCCTACAGCAATATTACCAGCGAGGTTAACAGTTCGGCAGAATGGATAACAAAAGGAAAAACAAATAAGCTGATTATTACAGAAAAAAAATACCCGATAGTAAAGATAGAATTACACAGGGATGGGGAAAATACAGTAGATAATTATTTATCGCTTATGCCTGTGCAGGAACAGGGAAATATGCAGGTGCAATGGACATCTGTAACAAAACTACAATGGTACCCCTGGGAAAAATTTGGCGGAATATTTATTGAGCAAATGACCGGTGCAAGTTATGAAACTGCTTTAAAAAATCTAAAAGAATTTATAGAATTAAGCAAGTTATAAGCACAGTTTATTGTGTATCAGAGTAGCACTGTACCTTCATTTAGGGTCTGTATAAAATGCAGGTTTCTTTTTACACCCTCGTACTTACTTCTTTTAAGAGGAGAGTCTTTAAAAATAATTTTAAATTTTTCTTCTGTCAGTTCGTTCCAGTCTTCATGTGTATAATTTAAAATAGCAGCTATTGGCTCAAAATCTTTTTCCAAATTGGGTTTAGAAAATCTGTTCCAGGGGCATACATCCTGGCATACATCACAACCAAAAAGCCAGTTATCAAATGTACCTTTCATTTTATCGGGTATTAATGCATCTTTAAGTTCTATGGTAAAATAAGAAATGCATTTGCTGCCATCTACTACCTTATCCGGCAGAATAGCTTCTGTAGGGCAATTATCTATACATGCAGTGCAGGTACCACAATAATCATTTGCTGCCGCTTCATCTGCAACAAGGTTAAGATCTGTAATAAGCGATGCAATAAAAAAAAACGAGCCTTGTTTTTTATTGATAAGATTTCCGTTTTTGCCCAGCCAGCCCAGCCCGCTTTTTTGTGCCCAGCTACGTTCCAGTACCGGTGCGCTATCTACAAAACCTCTCCCGTTTATTTCACCAATTTTTTCTTTTAGTAAAAAAAAGAAATGATGTAATTTTTGCCGTATCACATCATGATAATCTTTGCCATAAGCATATTTTGCAATTTTGGGAATATTTTCCTGCTGCTGCTTTTCCGGGTAATAATTTATGAGAAGTGTAATAACAGATTTTGCACCCGGCACTAGTTTTTGAGGATCGGTACGAAGGTCAAAATAATTTTCCATGTAGTGCATATTTCCATGCATTCCTTTGTTGAGCCATGTTTCCAGCCGCCTGGCATCTTCATTTAAAAATTGTGCTTTTGCTATACCACAAAAATCAAATCCTAATGAGGCAGCTGTATCTTTTACAATTTTTGTATGTTTTTCGTTTTGCAACTTATCGCTGTTTAAAACTAATATCGTATCCTATTAGTAGTATTCCTTCAATATACCCAAAGCTATGTCGTACCCTGTTTCCAACTTCGTGAGTAGTATTTACAAGTGCATTTAAGTATTTAACAAACCCTGTTTTTCCTGTGCCTTCTAAAAACCATTTTTTTCCAAAATAATATCTAGCACCAGCTTCGGCACTTATGTTATAGCCCGCAATATGAAATTTATTATTAAGTCTGTCTCCTTTATACGTAAAATCTGTACGGGGAATATTAATACCGGCACCAGCTTTCCATATTGTATTTACGAGTGGTCTTGTTCTGGCTTTATTCATTAGCACAGTGTGTTGTTTTACATAATTAAGGTGAAGCAAATTGCCGCCGTCTGTGTGCTCAAGGTGCAAAAATCTTTCAGGATCCAATACACTATCACCCTCTACCTGCTTGCCATTTATTTTACCGGTTACCCTCACCGTTTGCCCATCTGTAACCACATACTTTATGTGGTCAAAATTTAGTTCCAGGGAAGTGGTATGCTTTTCATTGAGGTAAAAGCCAAGCCTGTAATTATATTGTGGTATAGAAATATCTAAAGGTCTTTGATAAATACCTTCAAAATCCGGCTTATGCTTAGCTTTTGCATTGTGCAATACAAAATCATTACCGTTGGACATTATAAAATGGATGTTACTTTTTGTGTATGCCTCTACATTATAACCCCACTGAATATACATTCCCTTAAAGATTTTTTTATTTTGACCAAAAGAAAATAAGCAAAACAATACAGCAGATAAACCTAAAAAAATATGTTTCATGAAATAAAAAATTGAACACAAAAATACTTTTAAAATACAAGTGAAAAATTTTTATTTAGTTGATATATCTGCATTGGCAAGATCTTAATGTATTTATTGTTCTTGTTTACCATCCGTTTCATAGAATAACTGTCATTCATAAAAACTGTATTATTCCACCGCTGTATTGCGGCACGGGTAAACTTATACCCAGCATTCAAGTACTGATAAAATAACATAAAAGGCAATAAGGGACTGCAATAGAGGCAGTTTTTATACATTAAATATGTCATTCTGCTAATTATTTTCTTTGGATATTAGTTTGCAACTATCTTTTAATCTTAATCTATTTCAAATAAGTTTAGGCAATCTTTTCCATATTGTTTTTTATAAATTAAGCAAATTAAGAATTATACGTTCCTAGTTAGATATTTAAGGATAAAATAAAAAAATGAGTCAAAATAATTTCACCATAAAAGCATCTGAAGTTTTACAGCAGGCACAGCAACTGGCCTACAATCAAAAAAATCCTACTATAGAAACAGAGCATATTTTAAAAGCTTTGATAGATATGGAAGATTCGCCCATAGAATATTTATTAAAGAAAAATAATGTAACGGTAAACCTTGTTACCAATAAACTGGAGGAGCTTATCAAAAAACTACCCACCGTAAGTGGCGAGCCAGCACAAGCTATGGGGAGAGAAGCAAATACAGTTTTGCTAAAAGCAAATGGCGTATTAAAAACATTTGGAGATGAGTTTATAACACCAGAGCATTTACTACTGGCTGTTTTGCAAGGTGGCGATGCATCATCTAAATTATTAAAAGATGCGGGCCTTACAGAAAAAGGTTTGATAACAGCCATAAAAGAACTTCGAAAAGGTGCCAAAGTAAATTCTCAAACAGAAGAAACGCAGTTTAATGCATTAAATAAATATGCTAAAAACTTAAATGAAATGGCAAGAGCCGGCAAGCTAGATCCTGTAATTGGAAGAGATGAAGAGATACGCAGAACCCTTCATATTTTAAGCCGCCGTACAAAAAACAATCCTATACTCGTAGGTGAGCCAGGCGTTGGTAAAACTGCTATAGCAGAAGGTTTGGCTATGCGCATCGTAAATGGAGATGTACCGGAAAATATAAGAACAAAAACAATTTTTGCATTGGATATGGGGCAGCTTATTGCAGGTGCAAAATACAAAGGAGAGTTTGAAGAAAGATTAAAATCTGTGGTAAAAGAAGTAACAGCTGCAGATGGCGAAATAATTCTTTTTATAGATGAAATACATACGCTTGTAGGAGCTGGTGGCGGCGATGGTGCAATGGATGCCGCCAATATTTTAAAGCCTGCACTTGCCCGTGGAGAGCTTAGGGCAGTAGGTGCGACAACCTTAAACGAATATCAAAAATATTTTGAAAAAGACAAGGCATTAGAAAGGCGTTTTCAAAAAGTAATGATAAATGAACCTACGGTGGAAGATGCTATTTCTATTCTTCGAGGATTAAAGGAGCGTTATGAAACTTATCATCATGTTCGTATAAAAGATGAAGCCATAATTGCTGCAGTAGAGTTGAGTAACCGGTATATTACAGATCGTTTTTTACCAGATAAGGCAATTGACCTGATGGACGAAAGTGCCGCCAAGCTTAGGATTGATATGAATTCTATGCCAGAAGAACTGGATAAATTAGAAAGGCAGATACGACAGTTGGAAATAGAGAGGGAAGCTATAAAAAGAGAAAAAGATGAGCCGAAATTAAAATCGCTTAACACAGAAATTGCAAATTTATCTGTAGAAAGAGATACCTATAAAGCAAAGTGGACAGAAGAAAAAGAGCTGGTAGATAAAATACAAAATGGTAAAGCGGGTATTGAAGATTTAAAACTGGAAGCAGAACAAGCCGAGCGAAATGGTGATTATGGAAAGGTAGCAGAAATACGCTACGGCAAAATGAAGGAGCAAGAAGAAATGATTGCCTCTCTTACAGGCACGCTATCCAGCTTATCGGAAAAAAGATTTTTAAAAGAAGAAGTAGATGCCGAAGATATTGCTGATGCAGTAGCAAAAGCAACGGGTATTCCTGTATCTAAAATGCTGCAGAGTGAAAAAGAAAAATTATTAAATCTCGAAGATGAATTGCATAAAAGAATAGTGGGGCAAGATGAGGCGATAGAAGCAGTATCTGATGCTATACGCCGTAGCCGTGCAGGTTTGCAAGATGTGCGTAAACCAATTGGATCATTTATTTTTCTTGGAACTACGGGTGTGGGCAAAACAGAATTGGCAAAAGCATTGGCAGAATATTTGTTTGATGATGATAGCATGATGACGAGGATTGACATGAGTGAATACCAGGAAAAACATAGTGTGAGCAGGCTGGTGGGTGCGCCTCCGGGTTATGTAGGTTATGATGAAGGCGGGCAACTTACGGAAGCCGTTCGCAGAAAACCTTACTCCGTTGTACTGCTGGATGAAATAGAAAAAGCACACCCTGATGTATACAATATTTTACTACAGGTATTAGATGATGGGAGGCTCACTGATAATAAAGGAAGAGTGGTGAATTTTAAAAATACCATCATTATAATGACCAGTAATATGGGCAGCCAGATTATACAGGACAATTTTGAAAATGTAAATGAAGATAATAAAGAGGAAGTTGTAGAGCGTACAAAAATTGAAGTGATCAGTTTGCTGCGCCAAACTATAAGGCCAGAATTTTTAAACAGGATAGATGAGGTAATTATGTTTCAGCCTTTAATGAAGAGGGAGATAAAAGGTATTATTAATATACGGTTAAATGAACTTAAAAGCCTTGTTGCAAAAAATGATATTGACCTTCGTTTTACGGATTATGCGCTGGATTATCTTGCAGAAAACGGATACGATCCTCAATTTGGTGCAAGACCATTAAAGCGGCTTATACAAAAGCAAATTGTAAACCAGTTAAGTAAAAAAATATTGGGTGGAGATATTGATAGAAATTATCCTGTGGTGGTAGACGTTTTTGATGGTACCGTTGTTTTTAGAAACGAAAAATCAAAACTGGAAGTTTAACTTTTCAAAAATATTTGAAAATATCGTAATAATATGATAATCAATATATTGAGAAACGATATTGCATATTTTATTTGAATGGTTTTCCTTATATTGGAATAATTGAGTAACTTTAAGCCCGGTATATGATAAAATTTAATGATTTATATCCAATAACTATTTAATTATCAATAACAAAAGTCATTTTAAATCATAGAATGACATAAAATAAAAGGAGAAAATATGGCATTTAAAAAAGAAGTAGTAGAAATAATTGAACCAAGAGATATATTTGTAGGAAACGTAAAGGCAGAAGTTACTTTAGAAGAATTTGGAGAATATGAAAGTGAAGTTTGCGCAAATGCAAATGAAATAGTAAAAAAATTACTAATAGAGTACGATGGTTTAATCCGTTTTAATTTCAGGCATTTTCCGCTTACAAATATTCATCAGCGTAGTTTAAAAGCAGGTGAAGCAGCAGTTGCAACCGGCCAAGATGGTAAATTCTGGGAAAT
>JANXXM010000066.1 GCA_025350645.1 Ferruginibacter sp. | reverse complement strand
AATCTCCATGCTAAGTTTAGAAATAAAATCAACCCAGTACAATTATTTACTCAAAAGCTATAAAGAATATTTGCAAACATTAGGCTATGCAACAGGCACGGCAGAAAGTTGGCCAATCCATGTACGGGAGTTTTTACACTATGTAGAAACAAACGGCGTACAAAGTATTTTAAACAGGACGGAAGTTGAAGCCCCGCCTGCTTCAATTTCGGTCGTTAGCAGCAAGGTTAAATGATGTCACTTCCAATACTTAATTCTTAGCTTTTCTTTTCCTGACATTTTTTAAAAAAAATTGCGTAACTCAAAAGTTACTTATACTTTTGTGTAACCTAAAAGTTACTTAATATGCAAACAGAAATCAAAAACGAATGGATTTATGAGCAAATGCCAAACGAAGTTTGGGAATATCTCACACAAGTGGATTTAATCGGACTTTGGTTAATGCCAAATAATTTTAAACCAATACTTGGACAGGAATTTCAGTTCCATTCAAAACCAATTCCAACCCTTAATTTGGATGGAATTTTTCATTGCAAAATCCTTGAGATGGTTCCTTTTCAGAAACTTATTTATAGTTGGAAAGGCGGTTCGGGTAATGGAGTTTTCACACTTGACACCATTGTTGAATGGACTTTAGAAAAATACGGGAATAGCACAAAGCTACTTTTAAAGCAAACAGGTTTCAAAAAAGCCAACCTTGCAATCTTCAATGCAATGACCAACGGCTGGCAAACAAATATCCAAAAAATGATTATTCATTTAAATACAAACACCAATGCCAGCACAAACGTTTGACGCATTTCAAGTAGTTGCAGACCCAAGCCGCAGACAAATGTTGCAACTGCTTTCAAAAGATAGTATGACGATAAACGCCTTAGCTGAAAACTTTGATATGAGCCGACCTGCCGTTTCAAAGCATCTTAAAATCATGTACAACGCAGGTTTTATCTCTATTACAGACATTGGGAGAGAACGTTATTGCATACTGAAACAAAACGGCTTCAATGAGTTGCAAAATTTCATCAACTTCTTTGATAAATTCTGGATAACAAAACTTAAAAAATTAGAAACTATTTTAAACAACAAAGCAAAATGAAAAAGCAAGATTTCAATGCAAGAATCACAGTTAATGCTAAACCAAAAGAAACCTTAAAAAAAATAGCCCAAGTAAACGATTGGTGGGCAAAGGATTTTACAGGCAAAGCTGAAAAACTAAACGACACTTTTACCATTCGTTTCGGCGATACTTTTGTTGATTTTAAAATAACCGAAGTAATCGCAGACAAAAAAATTGTTTGGCATGTGACCGACAGTTATTTGCCTTGGCTAAGAGATAAAAAAGAATGGAATGACACTGAGATAGTTTATGAACTTTCGCCTGACAACAATCAAACTCAAGTGGACTTTACCCACCTTGGGTTAGTGCCTGGAATTGAATGTTATGAAAGGTGTGAAAAGGGCTGGAAAAGATTTGCAACTATAAGTTTGCCGAAGTTTGTAAATGAAGGAATGGGACTTCCAGAATAAAACTGCCCGAAAACCCTGCTGCTAACAAGGGTTTGGCGTAATGGGGACGGACGTTCTTCGTATGAAAGTTTGTGCTAAATTTGAACTGTGTGCTTCGTATAAAGTGTTGTGCTAAAAAGCCCCCACTACGCCAAGCCCCGAACCGTTAGCGGCTATTAGCGAAATTTCGTTCACCTTCAAGTGACAGGACATTCAAGACAAAGTCTCTAACTGCCTACCGCACAGTGCAGCACATTTGCAAGGATCACAAAACCCGACGCAAAAACCCAACCTCGCAAATGAGCTGCTCTTGCAAACACACTGCAAACATTCCAGGGTTTGACAAGTTAAATTAACAGCCATTCAAGTATCTTTAATGTTCTTTTTTAATGATTAAATATTTTAATAACGATGAATCTAAAAGACATCAATAAGAAAATAACAAAAGGCGACTTTAGCAGCCTATTAAACTTTGGTAATAACAATAAAAATGTGCATCCAAATGAAGTGGCAAAGATGCTTAGTGCTGTACCAACAGAGACAGCTTTAGAGGCTTTTAGCTCTCTACCAATAACTACTCAAACAAAAGTTTTTCCATATTTAGACAAACTATTACAAAAGAAAATTGTCAAGACTATTACAAAAACAAGGGCTACTTATATTTTAAATGAATTAAGTTCTGATGACCGAATTGCTTATTATTCCTCATTAAAAGGAGTAGAACGTTCAACCTATTTGGATTTATTAGATGAAAAAAATAAAGATGCCGTACATGACATTTTAGGCTACCCCGATAATAGTGTGGCAAGGCTTATCAATACAGAATTTGCGACTATCAATCCTAAAATTACTATTGCAGAAGCAATTGAACATTTGCGAAAAAATCATAGAGATACAGAAACAGCCAATGTAATTTATGTGGTGGACAATGATGGAAAATTAATAGATGATATTCCTGTAAGAAGGTTTGTACTTAATGACCCTCAAAAAAAAATTACTGAAATTTTAGATGGATCTTACATAACTCTGAAAATGACAGATACTAAAGAAGATGCCGTAGCAAAGTTTAAAGAATACGATAGGATCGTATTACCCGTAACAAATGAAGATAACATATTACTGGGCGTATTAACTGTAGATGATGTTTTAGATGCAGCAGAACAAAGGGATACAAAAGAAATTCAAAACTTTGGTGGTGTGGAAGGGCTTGATTACCCTTATGTAAAAACTACATTCTTTTCACTCATTAAAAAAAGAGCCACTTGGTTAATAGTACTATTTGTTGGTGAAATGCTTACTGCCACGGCAATGGGATATTTTGATGCCGAAATTTCTAAAGCAGTTGTCTTAGCATTATTTGTACCGCTAATTATTTCAAGTGGAGGTAACAGCGGTTCACAAGCTGCAACGCTTATTATTCGTGCAATGGCATTAAAAGAACTTACCATAAAAGATTGGTGGTTTGTTATGCGGCGTGAAATTTTATCGGGCTTAACATTGGGTTTAATTTTAGGCACAATTGGATTTATACGCATAGCAATTTGGCAAAATCTTCATCTCTATAATTATGGTGAATATTGGTTTTTATTAGCGTTAACCATTTTCTTTTCTTTAATTGGTATTGTAATGTGGGGAACATTAAGTGGTTCTATGATACCAATAATATTAAAGAAATTTAAACTAGACCCTGCAACTTCTTCCGCACCACTTGTGGCAACGTTAGTGGATGTTACAGGCCTGGTTATCTATTTTACAATCGCCGCCATTATTTTAAAAGGAACAATTTTATAAAATGGCACATAATCATTCAGAACAAAATCATGCAGGACATCGCCACAGCCATGCACCAGTAATTACTAATTTAAATAAGGCGTTTTTTTCGGTATTGTTTTAAATTTAGCTTACGTCATAATTCAGGTAATTATAGGATTAAAAATAAATTCATTGTCTCTACTATCAGATGCAGGCCATAATTTTTTAGATGTAGCAGGATTAACATTAGCGATGCTTGCTTTTAAATTATCAAAATCTAAAAGCACAGAAAAATATACTTACGGTTATAAAAAAGCATCTATTTTAATTTCATTACTTAATGCAGTAATATTTTTAATCTCAATAGGTGCTATTGGTTACGAAGCCATTTTTAGATTTCAAAATCCACAGCCATTGCCAAGAAAAACAATTGCAATCATTGCAGCAATCGGAATAGTAGTAAATGGTTATTCTGCATTTATGTTTTTTAGAGATAAGGATAAAGACATTAACGTAAAGTCTGCCTTTCTTCATTTAGCATCCGATGCTTTAGTTTCATTAGGATTGGTAATAGGTGGCATTATTATTTATTATACAAAACTTTATTGGATTGACCCTTTATTAAGTATCATTATTTGTGGTGTAATTATAGCCAGTACATGGAGTTTGCTAAAAGATAGTTTACGCCTTTCATTAGATGGTTTACCCGACAATGTGGACTTACAAAAATTAAAAGAAATAGTTATAAAAATGGAAGGAGTAATAAACTTTCATCACTTACACATTAGGGCAATCAGCACTACCCAAAATGCAATGACAGCACATTTGGTAATTTCAAACAGAGTACAGCTTTAAAAGATAAAATAAAGCATGAGTTAGAACACTTAAATATTCATCATTTCACTATTGAAACAAAAACCGAAAATTGCGAAGATGAAAATTGTGGCAACGAACACGACCATTAAATAAAAAACTTTATTATTGAGGTGATATTGATGAGCATAGTTTTCATATTATGCATCAAATATGTAGTTACTTCCCTCAAACAAGAAATATTATGATGGATGCAGATACTTTCCAAGAGTTTCAAGATTTTGCCGGAGAGAGAAATAAAGCAGCCGCTTTAAGTAACCTGAACAGCGATGAGGCGTTATTATATCAAACATAAAAGAAAGGATTTCAAAAAATAGGCTGGAGCAGAAAAAGATGCCTCAATATTATATTGAAGAACATATAGCCAGGCAAATACTTAACTGATAAGCAAGCATCTTAAGAGATTATAGAATTAGTAGTTGACAAATTTTGATTTTATTTAATTTCCGAATCGTTATAAAGGTAAAATGGACTAAAATGCTGATTGTTAGGCAACAAGATTTGCCAACCGCTTCAAGTCTTCTACAAAAAAGTTCGAAAATTGTATCGGGAGGACGACGTTTAAAAACCTGCAATTTTTTTGCGGTTTTTTTTATGTCTTAATTTTTTATTTATACAATGCACATCTGCGTAATACCAGTATTCCAACATTTAAAGTGAAATTTTAAAACTGTTGGTACAGAAATGTTTTTGCTAGATTTTTTTAAAATTCGCTAAATAATTTATCCAAATGTAAAAGCGGCACGAAAAATGGCTGCTATATTTGCACGTGTTTTAATTCCTAAACTTATAGATAGTTTTAAAATATTTGAATTAATAATAAAATGATTTTTTTAAATTAGCTTTTATGAATAAAATAATACTCTTACACTTTATTACTTTATTTTTTTGTAATTCAATATTGTTGGCACAAAACCGACAGATTACGGGCCTGGTTACGTACAAAAATACTTTAAGAGAAGTAAGTGGTGCATCTGTAATAGCAAAGGGAACTTCTATTGCTACGCTAACAGATAACGCAGGAAAATATTCCATCAATGTTCCTGCAAATGTTGAGGCACTTATTTTTTCTTTGACTGCGGCAAAATCAGTTGAAGTAAAAATAACTGGAAGCACAACTATAAATGTAGAACTAACTGAAGATATCGTCCTTTTGGAAACTACCGTTATAACTGCGCTTGGTCTTAAAGGGGAGCGAGACAAATTTGCCTCATCGGTATCTACTATCAAAGGAAACAATATTACTGGCTCCGGAGAAACAGGCGTTTTAAACGGGCTATCAGCCAAAGCTTCCGGTGTTTTAATTACCAGAAATGGCGGTGACCCCGGCGCAGGTTCATACATACAAATACGGGGGCAAAATACCATTAACGGAAATGCGCAGCCACTGTTTATTGTAGATGGTATGCCGGTGAGTAACTCCAGCGATAACATAGGTGCAGCAAGATCTAATGGCATTATACAACAATCCCGCATTAATGATATAAACCCCGAAGATGTAGAAAGAGTAGAAGTTTTAAAAGGTGCTTCTGCTGCTGCGTTGTGGGGCTCCAGAGCAGCAAATGGTGTAATTATAATTACTACAAAAAAAGGTAAAAGCGGTAATGGAAAATTAAATATTTCTTTTAAATCTACCGTATCTATAGATGAAGTAAATAAAATGCACCCTTTACAACGCAGCTATGGCCAGGGTTCTAACGGACTTTATTCCCAGGGCAACAGATCTAGTTTTGGAGATCTTATTAGCGAGCGTACAGGCGGCACAGACCAGTTTATAACAACACCCGGCGCAACGGGTTACCAGGGCTTTGTTACACTGGCAGATGGAAGTAAGCGTTATGCAATTGCTGCCGGCACTTTATCCAATTCGCATGGTGGCAAAAATGCAAGAAATACTTATAACCATAATGATGATGCTTTTCAAAAAGGATATTTTTTTGATAACACTTTAAATGTAAGTGGTGGAAATGCACGGTCAAATTTTTTAATTAGTTACGGCGATCTCACACAGCAGGGAGTTGTAAAAAAATTTAGCGATTATAAAAGGAAAACTGTAAGAATAAATACAACAACACAGTTTACGGATTGGTTTGGGGCGAGTGCAAATGTGGGCTATACAAAAGTTAATTCGTCACGGGCACAGGAAGGTGATAATGTAGATGGCATTTTACTAAGCAGCTTGCGCACACCTGCAGATTTTGATAATACATTTTACAGCGGGGTTTATACAGATGCTACAGGTCAGGTATTTCCTGATGCACATATATCGTATCGTAATCCGTTAGGAAAAGATTTAAATACGATTTATGCAAACCCTTTATGGAATATAAATAATAATTTAAACACAAGCGATGTTGATCGTATTATTGGCAGTTTACAATTTAATATAACACCTGCAGAATGGCTAAGTACTACTGCCAGGTTTGGTATTGACAATTTTAATGACAACAGACTGGAGCGCTTTGCCCGTAACTCCGCAAATTTTGCAAAAGGATCGTTATCAAAAAACTGGATATCTGAAAAGCAATTTAATACCGATTTATTTGCGGTTGCAAAGAAAACTTTTTATAATAATTTCGGAGGCTCTTTATTGGCAGGGTTTAATTACAACAGTCGCAGGCGGGCTACTTTATCTGCAGCTATTTTAAATTTTATTATTCCTGCCGCACCTAATATTCTTACCAATGCTGTTAATTCAAATTTAGCGGCCAGCAACTATAATTCCTTAATAAGAACTTATGGTTTTTATGCCCAGGCAGATGTTGAAGCTTACCAGATGTTATATTTTAGTTTTACTGGCAGAAGTGAGTCTGCATCCACCTTTGGTTCAAAAACCAATAATAGTTTTTTCTTTCCTTCAGCCGCTTTAGCATGGCAGTTTAGACAGTTAAAAATTTTTAATAATAAATCTTTTTTTAATTTTGGAAAACTTCGTTTTACCTGGGGAAAGGTGGGTATACAACCACAGCCATATCAAAATTTTAATAATTTTAATGCAGCTACTTACAGAGATGATTTCTCCAGCGGTTTATCTGGTATAAGTCCAACTTACAATGGTGGGTACGTTCGCAGCACTACTGCAGGCAATGAATTTTTGCGTCCGGAAATTAAAACAGAAACGGAGTTAGGGATTGATTTGCGTTTTTTAAAAAATAAAATTATTTTTTCTGCAACAGGTTATAATAACCGTACGAAGGATGTTATTTTGCCTATAAGTTTACCTGCAGCTTCTGGTTATACCAGCTTTAACAGCAATGCTGCGGAATTACAAAATAAAGGTATAGAGTTTGAACTTAGTGCAGATGTATTAGCGCAAAATAATTTTAGATGGAATGTGTCTGCCAACTTTTCTAAAAATAAAAACAAGGTTATTTCTTTAGCAGGAGCAAAGGCTTATACGCTGCCAGATAGTTTTATAGAAAACGCTTCTCTTGTACCAGGTGAGCCATTTGGTGTTTTTTTATCAACAGATTTTTTAAAAGCCAAAGGAGGAAATTATATTTTGGATGTGAATGGTTTTCCACAAGCAGGAAATGATGTTGAAATAATAGGCGATCCAAATCCTGACTGGCGTGCCAGTTTAGGCAGTACTTTTTCTTATAAAAATGTATCGTTGTATGTGTTGTTTGACCGGGTACAGGGAAACGATTTTTTTAATGGAACAAGAGGATCCTTATATTCTTTTGGTACCCATGCAGACCAGGGGAATACAGTAGTAGCACCGGCAGGTGGTTTAAAAGATGTAAACGGTAATATTATTGCAGCAGGTACTTCTTTCCAGGGAGAAATAAAAGATTTTGGTGCAGGGCCAGTAGCCATAAACCAGGCATGGTGGCAGGGGAGAGGCTCAGCATCTAACACAGCATCTTACAGGCAATTTGTTGAAGATGCCAGTGCATCCCGTTTAAGGGAAATCACATTATCTTATGGTATTAAGAATGTAAAATTGTTTAGAAACACACCATTATCCAGTATTGATTTTAGCATAACCGGTAGAAATGTGGTGTTGTGGACAAACTACAGCGGTGCAGACCCTGAAGCAAATGTTACGGGAGCAGGTTTGGCACGTGGGCAGGATTGGTTTACCAACCCTAATACAAGATCCGTATTGCTTTCAATCCTTATCAAATACTAATTTTTTAAAAATTAAATTATGAAAATATTTCGTTCTCATTTAATGGTTACGTTTTTTCTTAGTGCAATTTTACTCAGCAGTTGTAAAAAAGTTTTTAATGAAAATGATATTCAAAATAATCCCAACGCAGTTACCGATGTGGAAGTAAGAACTTTACTATCTGGTACAATGCTGGGCGTAGCTTTTCTTCATGAAGATACCGATGTACGCATAGCATCTATATGGGCAGGTGAATTAAATGGATTATCCAGGGCACATTTAGGGTTTGCACAGTATCTGGTATCTTCTCAAAGTTTTAACTGGACAGTTCTTTACCCTGTGGGCAGCCAGGCAAGGCTTATACAAACAAAGGCAGATGCGCTGGGAGACCAATGGACAAAGGGTGTGGCTCAAATTTTAGAAGTACTGGTTATAGCAAAAGCCACGGCACTATACGGAGATGTGCCCTACAGCCAGGCCTTTGATAGGGAGCGTTTTCCCACACCTGTATTTGATAAGCAGGCTGATGTATATGCAGCACTTCAGCAAACTTTGGATAACGCAATCGTAAACTTATCTGCCTCATCTGGGCTTGCATTTGCTGCACAAGATTTTATTTACCAGGGAGATATTATAAAATGGAAAGCTGCAGCAAATACATTAAAAGCAAGGTTATATTTACATACCGGAGAGTATGCAAAAGCTATAACGAGTGCCAATGCCGGTATTCAAAATACAACTGGCGATGCACTTATACCACACGGCACAAGCCAGGGAGCGAATACAAACCAGAACTATGATTTTTTTAGAGTGAGCCGTGCAGGAGATACCGGTTTTGAAGGAACATATTTGCTGCAACTTATGCAGTCACGTATTAATTCTACCAATACAAAAACAAATGAAAGTGCGCTGTATAATCATTTTGTAAAAGTGGGGATTACCGCCACCAATAGCCTCGACCCAAATACAACCGATGGTGCTTTTGTGGCAGATGCGCCACATCCTATTCTTACGTTTTACGAAAACCAATTAATTATTGCAGAGTGCGAAGCACGACTTGCAAATAATGCGCAGGCTTTGCTGGCACTCAATAAAGTAAGAGCAAGCCTTGCCTCAGGCTATATAAATGGTAAAATTTTTTCTGCTATAAACAGAAAATATGATGCATATATATTGAGTGATTTTGGTATAAACGGAATGGCCAATCCTACAAATGCCGGCAGCATGCAGCTAGCTTTATTATACGAAATTATAAGCCAGCGCTATATTACTTTTTTAATGCAGTACGAAGCTTTTAATGATTATCGCAGGTTAGCTTCGGCATTGCCCATTGTGCAATTGCCTATTATGCTATATGCAGGTAATAGAAAACCACAGCGTTTCTTGTACCCGCAGCAGGAAATTAATACAAATCCAAATATTCCCCAGCCTCTTCCTGACCAGTTCACTAAAACCACAATTTTTCCTTAGGATAAAACAGCTAAATTTTTAAAAAATATATGAGTTTGAAAGTAAATTCTCCCTTTCTTTCTGAAAATGCTTTTCTAAGATATTTTAATTTTTCGGCATTGTATTTTACAGAAGGACTACCGCAGGGTATGTTATATATTGGCCTGCCTGCGTGGATGGCTATGCAGGGAAAAACACCTACTCAAATAGGTGCTTTTGCAGTGGCTACTTCTTTACCGTGGACGTTTAAATTTGTTGTAGCACCCTTAATGGATCGGTATACTTATTTGCCTATGGGCAGAAAAAGACCATGGGTTTTGTTTGGGCATGCAGGCCTTATAATAAGTATTTTTCTTTTTGCGCTTGTGCCCGATCCTTTAAACAATCTTTCATTATTTATGGCCGCTGCATTTTGTGTATCATCTTTTGGTGCAATACAGGATGCTGCCGGAGATGCAATGGCAGTAGATGTTATACCGCCACATCAGCAGGCCAGGGCAAATGGATATATGCAGGGTTCTCGGATGGTGGGTAGCTCACTGGCGCTGGTATTGTGCAGCTGGATGTTAAATAAATATAGTTTTCAGGCAGCTATGCTCATGTTGTGTTTTCTCGTTACTGTTATTACAATTGTACCGCTAATATTTAGGGAACAACCAGGTGAAAAAATATTTTTTTTTACACCCGGGAGTGCTTCATCAGTATCTCAAAAAATGCAAATTAAAAGTTGGCCTGCCATTTTAAAAACACTGTATAAAGTGTTTCGGCTTCGCAATTCTATACTAATAATAATTGTGCTTTTTATAACGCAGGGAGCATATAATTTTTTTGAAACACTGCTTCCCATTTTTGCGGTAAAAATAACAGGCTGGACGAATGTTTTGTATGCTAAAGTTTTTGCTACTGCAGATTTAGTGGGCGGTGTAGCAGGTATGCTTTTAGGTGGATATTTAATTGAAAAATTTGGTAAAAAAAGAATGATTAATATTTATTTTTTTATGATACTGGCTTTGGTAATGGCACTGGAGTTTGCAGGCACTCTTTGGCAAAACAGCAGCATGCTATATGGGTTTATAGTTACGTACCGCATGTTAAATTCCTTTGCAAAAATCGGCGTATTTGCTATAGCAATGCAATGCTGTTCAAAAAATATTTCTGCAAGCCAGTTCACTATTTTTATGACAATGGGTGCTATGGGTTCTATAGCCGGTGCTTTTTTAGTAGGGCCTGTAAAAGAAAATTTTAACTGGAATATTACTTTTATTTTCTTTGAAATATTTATAATGCTCGCCTGGGCGATACTGCAATTTTTAAATATAGAAAAGCATATAGAAAAAATTACCGCTATTGAACATGAAGTTTCTTAAATGCGCTTTAAAGCAGGAGCGGACATTGTTTAATAATTTTTTATACTAAAAAGCATGCTGAAGGACGCTAGGAAGTTAATGTTTAATGATAAATAAAAATCGCAATTAGAATTTTTACAATATTGCATATTATTATTACTATTTTAATCAAATGAATTTTAAAACTCCAGCGGACTTACATCACTTTTACTCTTAAAAAAATTTATTAAAGCTTTGCGGATGCTTAAAGCCAAGCTCGTAAGCAATTCCGCCTACTGATAAATTAGTGGCTGACAATTTCTCTTTTGCATTCTCTATTAGCTTGTCATGTATGCGTTGTTGTGTATTTTGTTCCGTCTATGTTTCTAAAATACTACTTAAATGATTGGGCAATGTGTTTAATTTATTGGCTAAATACTGCATAGTAAGAAGCCCATTTAAAATATCATTTTTAAAATAATCCTCCATCATTTTTTCTTATCGGTTAAGAATTTGATGATTGGTAATTTTTCGAGTTAGAAACTACCGTTGGTAAAACCAGTCTGAATAATTTGGTAGTAATGATTTTAGTTGTGATATAATAATGCCTTCACAAAATTTATAAATATTTGAATGATATTTATAATTGAAGTTTATGTCGTATCGATTTTCGATAATATTCCATTAAATGAAGCATTGCCAGTGTTTTCAATTTATACAGCTACAGCAAATGAAATTTATACAATGAGAAAAGTATTTTAAAAACCCCTGGAATAATTATCATACCATTAAAACCATTGCTACTATTATTTCTTATGGGTTTATAATTTTACAATGCTTAAATAAATTTAGCTCCTAGTAGGGTTGCAACGATTTGTAAAGTTTTATTTATTCCCCAGCTTAATAATGTTATATCGCCGTCTGGTGCTGTGTTTAGTAAACCTGTTAAGCCTTTTTTAAAACCCATAATGGCAACAAAAACGATTAATATCCCAATTATAATTTTCATAAATAGGTTGATTTAAAAATAAGGTATTACAATTGGTTGCAATTATTAATACCTTAATAATTTGTTGCTATTAAATATGAAAACCACCAGATACTTCAATGCGTTGTGCATTTATCCATTTGGCATCTTCGCTGCAAAGAAATGCAACAACAGAACCAATATCATGCGGCAACCCTACTCTGCCTAATGCTGTGATGGATGCAAACATAGCGTTCACATCTTTATTATCCCTAACGGCACCACCACCAAAATCTGTTTCTATAGCACCGGGTGCAACAGTGTTTACCCTTATTTTTCTAGGTCCTAATTCCAATGCTTCATAGCGGCTTAATGATTCTATTGCTGCTTTCATAATGCCATACGCTGCATAACCGTTGTAACTAAACCTTGCAAGACCAGATGATATGTTTACGATACTGCCCCCATCTTCAATTATTGTTAATAATTTTTGCGTTAAAAAAAATGGTGCTTTTAAATGAATATTTACCATGCTGTCAAACTGCTCCATAGAAGTATCTGCAAAGGATGCATAGTTACCTATACCAGCATTATTTACTAATGCTGCAATAGTGCTTGATTGAAAGATAGTTTTTAATGTGGAAGAAAGATTACTTACAAACTCATTAAATGAAGCAGATAGAGATACATCTAAAGGAAGCGCTGCAGCTTTTTTCCCCATAGCTTTAATTTCGTTAACTACATCTTCTGCCAATTCTTTTTTGGATTGATAGGTAATGATTACATCAAATCCTTTTTGGGCTAATTGTAAAGCCATATCTTTCCCCAGGCCCCGGCTGCCGCCTGTTACTAATGCGATTTTACTTTGTGTCATTTTTATTTTTTTTTAAATAATTAATGATGCAAAGGTTGCAGAAGTTGTTCAAATATGACTTGTAAATATCAATCAACTATTTGTAAATTTCAAATGTTAAAGGCTAATTACGGAATGAAAGGGGTGCAAGCGCAGTTTGTTTTTTAAAAAAATTAGAAAAATGAGCAATTTCTTCAAAGCCCAGCGAAAATGCAATTTCAGAAATATTCCAGTCAGTTTGTTTTAATAAAATTTTTGCTTCAGTAATTATTCTTATCGTTATTAAATTAGTTGTGGTCTTCCCAGTATTTTCTTTCAATACTTTATTAAGGTGATTAACATGGATAGATAAACGACTGGCAAAATCTTTAGCAGTTTTCAATTCAATTTTTTGATGAATAGATTCTATTGGGAACTGCCTTTCTAATAATTCTAAAAATAAAGCCGAAACCCTTGCCGAAGAATTATTTTTTGAATAGATAGCCGAAATAGGTTGTAGCTTCTGCCCAAAATGAATTAACTCAGCAGTAAGATTTCTTATAAGATCATACTTATAAATATATTGAGCGCTAATCTCCTTGTGCATCTTGCTAAAGATTAAATCTATTTCACCAGCTTCATCATCTGTAAGTTCAAAAACAGGATAACCATCACTTTTAAAAATAGGCAGTTCGTCCAGGTCTATCCCTATTTTGTTTTTGGTAATAAATTCACTGGTAAAAACACAAAAATGCCCGGATTGTTTTTTGTCTTGCGGCACATAGTTGTAAGGTATTTTTGGTGTTGCAAACAACAAGGCATTCTTCTTTATTTCTATAATTTTATCAGCATATTCTACATGGTTTTTACCACGTATCAAACTTATTTTATAATAAGCCCTTCTGTCATAGGGCATAACCGGCTTATCCTTATTTTTTTCGAACAGCTCTTTTATATTAAATACATTAAAGTGCCCAATCTCTTTTGTTATTTCAGTTGGAATGTCAGTTTTAATTTGGGTATAAAATTCTTCTATACTTATGCTTTTCATACTTTGTTATTTTTGCAAAATTCAAATGTAAAATAAAACAAAGGAAAATTAATACCATTAATTTTTTTAAAATCATTACATATTTTAACGCTAAAGTTTTTTAGCTGTTAATAAGGGTATACATCGTTATGGGTTTATAAGAAAACATTTATTGCTTAGAGAAAAAATAGTTAGTTGGTTTTGTTATTAAAATAATCCCAGGTTACTTTAGAAATATCTGCAATTATTTTTTCGTTTACATCTGCATTTTCTTTGGAGTTAGTTACAAAAACACTAATAAAATACGGTTGTCCATCAGGTAAAAATACAACACCAATATCATTTACTGCTGCGCTTATACCATTTTTGTTTGTGCCTGAGGTTCCTGTTTTGTGCGCAACAATTGTGTTAGTTGGCAATTGCGCTTTTAGCCTGGCTTTGCCTGTTTCGGTTTCTTTCATCACTCTCCAAATAAAGTCATAACTTTTTTTTGATAACAATTTTTTCCTGTTGTAATAAAAAGAAGTTAGTACTTGATTTGCCGCATTTGGAGTGGTCCAGTTTTGAAATTGTAAATCCCAATTAGCCTGTTGTACTGCTTCGTTTATTTTTATAGATACATTTTTAAATTTATTTCCTGCAAAATATTTTTCAACTATTGGGGTCCTCCAATAAGCTTTAATAAAATATCGCAGCCAGTGTTATCGCTTTTAGAAACTGCGTATTCTATAATTTCAGAAACTGACAGGATTGTTCCATTGGGATATTTTTCTTTTATCGGACTATAAAGATTTTGCAAAAGGTCTTTCTTATTAATTTTGATTTTCTGATTAAGAAAAAATTTTCCTTTATCAATTTGAGAAAGCAATGCCAATGCTATATGAAACTTAAATACACTTTGCAGGGGGAAATGCCTGTCTGCATTTAATGATAAAGTGTCTTTGCCATTAGAGCCCATAATAGATACACCAACAATGGCATTCTTTGTAGAAACGATTTCCTGTATTTTCTGTCGTAATGAATCTGCAGACTGTGCAAATGTTTTGCAGGCAAAAAAGAAAAATAGGAAAACTGTTAAACGAAATATTTTATGCATAATTTTTGTGTATAAATAAATTTAGCAATGTATCTACTAAAATTATGCTACGTTTAATTTGTTTCATTTGCGCATTTAAAAAAAATAAAAATATTATTTTGTAATAATAAAACTATCCAGCACTTTACCTGCTGCTGTTAATTGCTTAATAGAAATAGTATTTCCATTTACATCTGCCAGGGTAAAGGAGTGTACGGTAGATATAAATTTATCTGTAAATTTTTCCCAGCTATCTGGTTTGGTTTCCTGCTCGGGGTTGTACAAATCTTTGCCGCCAGCGCCGGTAATAATGTAAATAATGCCGGTTGGTTTTGTATTTTTTTTACCATCGTAGTTTTTGTCCAGTGTCCATAAACCCGGTACCAGCGTGCCTCTCGGTGTTTTAGAATCTTTACCGCCTATGAGCATCAGCGAGTTTTTTACCGGTGCAAATGTTAATGGAAAACTTCGCTGGTAATTGTGCACGTGTCCTGCAAAAACAATATCAACTTTTCCTGCTTCAAAGATTGGTGTAAGCAGCCGCATTTGCTGCTGCTCGGAGTGTATAACAGAAGAGTTAAAACCCGGCTGATGCAATATTACAAAATGCCATACTGCATCTTTGCTGTTTTCTAAATCTTTTTTTACCCATTCTCTCAGCATAGTATTTGTCCAGTCCACATAATTATTCATATCTAATACTGTAAAATGTGCATTGCCATAGTTGTAAGAAAAGTTTGTCATTTTAGGATAAGCATTGCCGGCAGCCTCATAAAATGCTTTTTTATTGGCATCACTTCCTTTTAGCAATGGTACTGTAGCACTACCTTCTTTGGCTTCAGGCCCGTTTAATGGTTGGTCCCAGTACATATAATAGGCCAGCGCATCGGGTTGCCTGTCCAGGTCCCTGCTATCTGCATCATGATTGCCTACGGCTGCTACCCAGGGCACAGATCGCATAATCGGTGCACCATCGGCAGTTATATTATCTGCATTATAAATAGGCCAGAATTTTTTTTGATATTCTTCTGTTAATCCACTTTCGTAAACAATATCTCCGGTTACGTTTACCAGGTCTGATTTACTCTCCATCACTTTTGCTGCCAGTGCTTTCTGGTCTTTAGATTCTGCACCAATATCGCCAAAGGTTACGAAACGGTAAGCCTGTGTTTTATTTTTTGGGGCATGCGCATCAGCCATAAAAATTGGGTTTTTATTTTTTAGGATACGGTAGGTAAATATTGAACCGTTTTTTAAACCACTGAGCATGGCATGATACACCCTGTGGGCTGTAATGCCCGTTACTGCCACTTTTGTAAAGAATATAGAATCTGAAGTAACCCATTTATCTGTTGCGTTATTTTTATATTCTACCTGCCACTCTCCATCTTCTTCTGCTACCTGCCACAAAACCGATAGTGCATTTGCAGAAGGGTTATGCCCAATTTGCAAATAAGGTTTTGCATAAAATACTTCCTGCGAAAAACAAGTATGGTAAGCAAAAAAAATTGCTACAGTTATTAAAAATTTCATGGTTATATTAATTTTATTTGTGAAAAACGCATCAGTAAAATGAAGGGTTTAAAAGGCGAATATTTATATAGTAAATATCCTTTTATAAATCTGCACAATAATGAGAAATGAAGATATGTCGAATTTGAACGGGTGCGTAAATTGCTATTTTTTATTATAACAATTCCTTTCACAACTTTTTTCGGTATTTTAAAAAATAATTTTAGTGCTGGTTTCCTCTTCCGTTACTTTGGTAGCAGCCAATGTCTTTGCCTGGTGCGGTTATTTCTGTAGCGCCATTGCGAAGATCCACGGGCACATCTGCCCTTGGTGCAAAACCGGTAAAGCCAGCACCAATGCAGGGTGATGTAGATTTTAATACAAAATTATAATTGCCTACCACTGCAATATCTCTTAGCAAAAGACCTGTGGGCAAGGGTACAGGCCCGTTTACAAACTGAGGATTATTGGCCCCTAAAATAGCTGCGGGGGCAGTATAGGTAGCACCAATTGTCCAGGCAAGCGGAAGGTATGCAGCTGGTTTTGGAACATCAGTTTCTTTAGCCTGGCTTATGCAGGTACTTATGGCAAGGGAAGGAATAAACTGGTTGGCTACTGATGCTGAATCTGCATAATACCAGTTATACCCATACTTTATATTGGGTGTATCTGCTATAGGCTGGCTCACTATTCTTATACCAAATTTACAATTTACAATTAAATTATTATAAGCCATACCGCCTGCTCCTTCTTCAAAATTTATTGATCCACCTCTGCCTGCTGCAGCCCGCCTGTAGCCGCAGTTTACGATGGTATTATTGTACATGCGTACGTTGGAGCTTACTGCACCAGGCAGTACGTTTACATTAGATAATTTTGGGCCATTGGTAGCCATTCCAATAATTAAATTGTAAGCAAAATCTCCTATAGTTCCTGCCTTTGCATTCATGGCTTCGCCGCCGGTAAAACCACATTTTTCAAAAGTATTTCTCATGGC
Source organism: Ferruginibacter sp. (assembly GCA_025350645.1). Lineage (GTDB taxonomy): Bacteria > Bacteroidota > Bacteroidia > Chitinophagales > Chitinophagaceae > Ferruginibacter. Next base: position 8,817 of record JANXXM010000066.1, on the reverse strand, counting down.
GCAAATTTTTCCTCCGTTTATTCTCCAGGGGTCATCTACACTTCCATACAACCACGAATCTTCCAGTACAAAAATACCATTGGGGTTTGCAAAATACACAGGGTAAGGGCTTGCAGCTCCTGTAAACGTTTTTAATGTAGGGCTTAGTGCAGCACCGCCAAATTCTATTCGTGTCCATTTAATAATCATCATCGGGCAGTTAGTACCGCCAATTATGCCTGTCCATTTTCCTTTTAATGCAGGGTCTGTATTAGGGTCGGAGCCAGGCTGATCTGTTTTTATAACACCGGGGTAAGTAATGATAATTGGTTTCTCTTTTGTACCCAGGCACAGCAGTTTTCCCTGCACACCAATGCCAGTAGGCACACTGCCCGTAAAATTTATTTTTACGCCTTCTTGTATTACCAGTGAGTCTCCTTGCTTTACTACCACGTCTCCACAAATAGTATAGGTTTTTCCTGCAAGCATGGTGCCGGATACCGAGCCGGAAAGGCAAACAGAGTCTGTAATCGCAACCACAGGAATTGGTGCTGCTTCTGATAAATCTTTATTGTCTTTTTCTTTTTTGCAGGATGAAAAGAAGAAAATTATTATTATAAAACTTGCTAATAATTGCAGAGAAAATTTCATGGTATTTTATTTATATTGTTATTAGAGTTTGTAGCGCAGGCCAAATAAAAAACTGGTTTTGTAAAAATCTTTTTGAATAATAATTTTATTATCTGCATCGGTTTGCAAAGCCAGCACACGGGATGAGCCAGACTTTAAATATTCATTGTAAGACTGGCGCAAAAATATTTGGTAAGGCGCATTAGTGATATTATTTATTTTACCGTAAAAACTAAAATGATGTATCACCCTTTTTTCAAAAGAAAAATCTAGCTGTGTAGTGGGAGATTGCCAATAATTTAGACCGAGATAGGGGCTGATAAAAGAAATTCTTTCGCCGGTATATACAAAAGCCGTTTGAAGATCTAACCCAATTTTTGCATTTTTATAAATAATAGAAGCGTTGCCAATATGGTTTGACTGGCCCTGCAATGGTCTCGTTTCTGCCACTCTTGTGGTAGTGCGGGTAATGGCAGAGGAAAAAAGTAAACTGTCGTTAGTGATGCTGGATTTTGTGTAGGTATAATTTAAAGCTATACCAAAGTTTCCAAAATATTTTGTGATTACTGCCTCTACACCATAGTTTGTAGCCGTACCAATATTTACAGGCTGCAGGTATAAACTGTTTATGGCGTTTGGTTTTATGGCAGAAATTTCAATGGGGTCTTTTATATTTTTATAAAATGCGCCCAGCAAAATCTGATCTGCGCTGTTGGAATATAATTCGTACCGCAGGTCAATGTTATCCGCTACAGAATGTTGCAGGTTTACAGGATCTCCCTGCTCTCTAAAAAATTCTCCAGGCACACCATCGGGTATTAGCTCTGCAAAGCCAGGCCTGGCAAGGGCTTTATAATATGCCAGGCGAAGCTGCTGATTCTTAGCGAGTACATATTTTAATTGTACACTGGGTAATACATCGGTATAATTTATTTTGCCCAATCTTGCATTAGCATAAATGCTAAGTGCCGTTTTATATTCCTGTTGGGTATTTTCTATCCTTACGCCACCGAGTGCTTCCAGTTTTTTTGATAGCTGCCATTTAGCCTGTAAATAGCCAGCAGCTACATTTTCTTTAAAATTATAATTGTTGCCATTGGGGTCTGGTCTGCCATCTTTTACATCTTTAAAATCCAGTTGGGCAGCATTTATACTGCTGTATTTTTGCCCTACCGTTTTAGTGGTTAAACTATAGGCATAGTAAAAATTATCCCTTACTTTATTTCTTTCCAGCCCTCCCAGTTTTATTTCTATTGGCTGGCCAAAAAGATGTGTTTCCTTCGCAATATTAAAATAAGCAGATAGATCTTTATCCTTATTGTGCGCCCATGTATGCGTAGCACTTTGTACAATATCATTAGACGTACTATTGGCAATAATAGAATATTGATGTATAAATTCTGCTTGGTCTGGTACATGATTTTGTGCAACGGAGTATACCAGCCCCCAGTCTAATTTTACGGATGTATTTAACTGGTGATTGCCCTGCAACGTAGCATTGGCAATGGATTGATACTGCCAGGTGCTTCTAAATTTATTATCTACCACAGAATTTAATGCAACGGTGTCATAAATAATTCTTGCCTGGTAATCATCAAGGCGGGCAAAAGTGCCGGCCAAAGAAATATTGTTTCGATTATTTATGCGATAATCTGCTTTTCCATTAAACCCTTTCCTGTTGCTGTGTACAGAATATTTGCGCAATTGTAAATCAGAAAAAAGGGGAATATTATTAAAGGCCGGTTGAGAATTTGGTAAAAAGAAATTTGATGTGGTACCACGAAATATATTCTGAGAACTAGCGGAAAGTATATAACCAAATTTCCTGTCTTTGCCCAAACGGTTTCCCACAGTAAGCCCTAGGGTACTGTTTACTGGGTATGCAATACTATTATAATTTAAGTGTGCAAGAGAAAACTCCTTTGTGTTAGCAATGTAATCAGTGCCATTAATTTCCGCCGGAGATAGTTTGCTAATATCTTTTTTATTAAAGCCAGAAAAATTTTCCCTGCCGAATATATTGTTATAACCTGCGGCCACATTTACATTAAAAATCCGGTGTTCGGGTGCTGCTTTCATTACCAGGTTTATAGTACCACCAATAGCATCGCCTTCCATTGATGGGGTAAGGCTCTTGCTTACTTCCAGCCTTTCCAGCAATTCCGATGGAAAAAGATCCAGCGGGATAAAACGATTTTTGTTATCCGGGCTGGGGATTTTAATACCGTTTACAAGCGTATTAATATACCGTTTTTCCATACCACGAATAACTGGATATCGAGCTTCGCCAGATCCGCTTTTTTCAATCGTAACTCCGCTTACTCTTTGCAGTACGTTTGCCACAGTAATATCTGGCAGCAACTGAATATTTTTTGCAGATAAAATATTTACAAGCTGGTTAGATTTTTTTTCGAGAGAGCGTATATTTTTATCGCTACCGTTTATGGCCGATGATACTACAACCCCTGCCATATCTGTATTTGAAGGGGATAACTGTATTTCATTTATAACAACATCATTTGATGAAAGCGTTATATTTTGTGTATAAGTAACATAATTACTGTAGGAAATCTGTAACTGATAACTACCGGGTTTCAGGTTTTTTGTAATAAATGTTCCATCCAGTTTTACTATCGTTTTAGTATTAGCTGGTATAATATTTACAATAGCACCGGTTAATGGTTCGCCGGTATTTACATCTATAACTTTACCCTTTACTACCTGACTTTGTGTAGTAAGTGAAATAAAAAACAATGCAAATAAAATAATGGAATGAACAATTTTTGTTTGGGACAAAAGCATGTTAATGTTGGTTTAGGAATACAAATATTTAAAAAACATCACCTTAGTTTTTTAGAAAAAGGAAAATTATTTTTTAGATATTAATTTCATAACCTTTATTTAATATAATAATCTTTTTTCTACGATTTTTATTTTAAATCATTTTATTACAGTACATAACATTATAATAATATTTTAGTATTGCTGGCTTAACACTCTACCAGTTAAACTGTTTTTACTTTACTATTATTACATAAACACTACAGTAATGAAAAACATAAAATTTTACCTCTCAGATTTTTTTATCCGGGTGTTATTATTCCGTATTTCTTTTTTTAATTCTTCTTTCAGATTTTTAAGAATCAATTAAAGTTGCTACAAATCTTCAACGACTTCGCTGTTTTATTTTAGATAAACTTATTGGAGAATTTTAATTTTCATTTTAAAAGATTTTGGGGCATAGTAATAGGAACAATATATTTTGTGCATATTAAAATAGAAAATTAATGAAGATACTATATGCTATACAAGGCACTGGTAACGGGCATTTGAGTAGGGCGAGAGATATTATTCCTTTGCTGCAAAGTAAGGGACAATTGGATATTTTGGTAAGCGGCATACAGGCAGATGTGGAATTGCCTTACCCTGTAAAATATACCTTTAAAGGATTAAGTTTTATTTTTGGTAAAAATGGTGGAGTAGATTTGCTGGCCACTTATAGAAAAAGCAATATTAAAAAACTGTATAAGGAAATTAAAAGTTTACCTATACACGAATACGATTTGGTAATAAACGATTTTGAACCGGTGAGCGCATGGGCTTGCAGAATGCAGCACAAACCTTGTATAGGGCTAAGCCATCAGGCTGCGGTTATAAATAAAAAAAGCCCGAAACCAAAAAAGAAAGATATAATAGGCAGAACCATATTGCATAATTATGCACCAGTTACCACTGCTTATGGTTTTCATTTTAAAGCGTACGATGAAAACATTTTCACTCCGGTTATACGCTCACAGGTAAGAGATGCAACACCAAAAAATAATCAGCATTTTACCGTATATCTTCCTGCCTACAGCGATAAGAGGATCATAAAAATTCTCAGTAAAATTAAAGATATCAACTGGCAGGTATTTAGCAAAAATGCTCCAATGGCGTATAAGGAAAAAAATATTTTTATCTGTCCCATAAATAATGAGCAGTTTATATATAGCATGGTACATTGCGCCGGAATGCTTTGTGGTGCAGGGTTTGAAACACCTGCCGAAGTGCTTTTTCTAAAAAAGAAATTAATGGTGGTGCCTATGAAAGGGCAGTATGAACAGCAATGTAATGCTGCAGCACTGGAGGCAATGGGTGTACCCGTAATAAAAAGTTTAATAGAAAAACATATAAATACTATTACAGAATGGACCACATCAACATTATTTATAAATGTAAATTATGCTGATGAAACTAGAAGTATAATTGATGATATTATTACTACACATGGCAGTAGTGCAAACCACATAGCAGTTAGTAAAAAAGATATTTTTTCAGATAAGGAATTAAAAGAAATGAGCCATAGTAAAATGCTTAAAAGTGCAGGCTTATAAAACGTATGTTATTTACAAAAGAAGATTTTGGAGATGATTTTAAATGGGGTGTATCTACAGCAGCGTACCAGATAGAAGGTGCACACAATGCAGATGGAAAAGGCTTATCTGTATGGGATGTATTTTCCCGGCAAAAGAAAAAAATAAATAGTGGTCATCATGGGGAAACAGCGTGTGATTTTTACCATAATTATGCAGAAGATATTGCATTGATGTATAGCATGAATATTGCGCATTACAGGTTTTCTATTTCGTGGAGCCGCATACTGCCGCAGGGTATGGGTGCTATCAATTACAAGGGCGTAGATTTTTATAACAGGGTGATAGATTTTTGCCTGGAGCTAGGCATAGAGCCGTGGATAACCATTTACCACTGGGACCTGCCACAAGTACTGCAACAAAAAGGCGGCTGGGTAAACAGGGATGTAGTGCAGTGGTTTGGTTATTTTACAGAGTGCTGCATAAAATTATTCGGCGACAGGGTAAAGAAATGGATGGTATTAAATGAACCGATGGTATTTACAGGGGCAGGTTATTTTTTAGGGGTGCATGCACCAGGAAAAAAAGGACTGGCAAATTTTTTAGCTGCATTGCATCATGCTGCTTTGTGCCAGGCAGAGGGCGGTCGCATTATTAAAACTTTGCGCAGCGATTGCATTATTGGTACAACCATTTCCTACACTCACCTGGAGCCGCTTACCAACAGGCATAAAGATATTGCAGCCACAGTAAAGGTAGATGCACTCCTTAACCGCCTATTTGTAGAACCCTTGCTGGGGCTGGGTTACCCTACTAATGATGTGAAAATACTGGAACGTATAGAAAGATTTATGTACCCCGGCGATGAAGCTAAACTGGCGTTTGACATGGACTTTATAGGGCTGCAAAATTATACCAGAGAAATAGTAAGTCATGCAGCATTCATGCCTTTTGTAAGAGCAAAATTGATAAAAGCAAATCAAAGAAATGTACCTTTTACAACAATGAACTGGGAGGTGTACCCAGCTTCCATTTACGAAGCTTTAAAAAGGCTGGGAAGTTACAAAGGGATAAAAGAAATTATAGTAACCGAAAATGGTGCTGCTTTTAATGATGAATGTATTAAAAATACTATACACGATGAACTGCGTATTAATTATCTCAAAAATTATATTCAACAGGTATTGCGTGCAAAGCAGGAGGGCGTTAATGTAACCGGTTATTTTGTGTGGACATTACTGGATAATTTTGAATGGGCAGAAGGCTTTCATCCACGATTTGGTTTGGTATATGTAGATTTTGATACGCAGCAAAGAATTATAAAATCATCTGGCAAATGGTATAGCGATTTTATAAGAAAACCTGTTATTGTACCACTCCCGTAGCGGGTAATGCAAGGCTATAACATGAGTCCTGTATAGCTTTTGAGCAGGTATACATACATATACCTTATTAATTTTCCATTGCGAAAAAGAGACACTACAACCGGCTCATTTATTTTTTTAAACAAGCCATTGTATAATGTATTTGGAGCAATAAAATGATCAGACACTGTAATAAAATAAGCATTATCACCTATGCCTAATTTTTTTCTGTAGTTGTTAAGCCAGGCATAAGTATGAATATCATTTAATGTACCTAAAGCTATAAAATGAAGCTTCAGAGGTTCCAATAGGCATCAATATACACGCAGTTACATTAAAAAAACAATTTTGCTGTATGGTTGCCGATAAATTTTTCATGTGTTTACTAGCGTAAAAATAACATCAGCAAAACATCAAATCATTAACAAGAAATTAAATAACTGTAAAATAAAAAAACATAAAAAATATCATTCCGGAAAAGAAAATTTGCCCATCGTAACTGCAGGCATTCCTTCTCTGTTAAACTCCAGTGGCTCACCTGCAATAGTTTCATTGGCAAGTATGGCAAACAATACAGCTTCTTTTGCATCGCCGGGTACACCAATATCATCTGTTACAAAAAATGAAAAGCCGGGTAAATTTTCTTTTATGTGCTGCATCAGTAAAGGATTATGTGCCCCGCCACCACTCGTATACACAACATATTGTTCTTTTGATAAAATCAATTTTTTTATTGCATCGCAAATAGTATCTGCACTAAATTTTGTAAGGGTAGCCAGTACATCATGCTGAGAAATATTTTTGGTATCACTGTCTGATTGCGCCTGTTGTAAATATGCAATATTAAATAATTCTGGCCCCGTAGTTTTGGGTAATGGCCTGTCAAAATAATCATTACTTTTTAACTGCTGCAGGAGTACATCATTAATTTTTCCTTGTTTTGCTAATGCAGCATTTTCATCAAAATCCTGTACAAAATATTTTTGGGTGTAAGCATCCAATATTGCATTTCCCGGGCCGGTATCAGTAACCAGCACATCATCCGGCAAAAGTGTTTGTGGTAAAAAAGTAAAATTGGCAATACCTCCAAGGTTAAGCATAATACGATTTTCTGCTGCACTGGAAAATAAAAAATAATCGCCGTAAAGTGCCAGTGGTGCGCCCTCACCGCCTGCCGCAATATGTTTTTGGCGAAAATCGCTTATTGTAATAATGCCTGTTGCCAGAGCTATATGATCTCCATCACCTATTTGCAAAGTAGCATTAGGCAAGCCTGCTTTTTTATGAAATATTTTTGGACAGTGGTAAACCGTTTGTCCGTGAGATGCAATAAGATCTACATCGGCTGTTGTTACGTTCCATTCCTTTAAACAATCCAAAACATACCCTGCATAAAGGCTGCCCAGCCACTCATTGGTAATGCACAAATGCTCAAAATCTATTGTTGTCTTTGCAAAAATTTTTCTTATTTTTTCTTTTACCTCCTGTGGATATGGCACAGTTTTAAAATGCTGTAACTGTACGATAGTGTGTGTGCCAGTGCCTGTTATTTCTGTAAGCGCCACATCCAAGCCATCCAATGAAGTGCCGGACATAAGCCCCACAATTTTACGGGAAGGTTTACCGGCAATGGCAAAGAGTTTTTGTAAATTTCTGTTCAAGATTGCGTAAAATTATATTTTATTATTTTCAATTGCTTTGCGAATACTGCCTGCTTTTTTTAATTTTTTTGCTGCGGTTTCTTTATCTACATTAAGCTCTGCCATTACCATTCTCACACCTCTTGCTATAAGTTTATTATTGCTCAGTTTCATATCTACCATTTTATTTCCTTTTACCCTGCCCAGTTGTATCATTATTGCGGTAGATATCATATTGAGCACCAGTTTTTGTGCAGTGCCTGCTTTCATGCGGGTGCTGCCTGTAAGAAACTCTGCACCCACCACCACTTCTATAGGGTAGGCAGCTTCCTTTGCCACCGGCGATTGCAAATTACATACAATACATGCTGTAAGCAATCCTTTTTCATTTGCTTTTTGCAGCCCGCCAATTACGTAAGGTGTGGTGCCGGATGCGGCAATGCCAATAATGCTGTCCCATTTATTTATACCATGCACTTCAATATCTTTTATAGCCTGTTCTTTATTATCCTCTGCAAATTCTACAGCGGTTCTTATGGCCGTATCGCCGCCGGCCATTATGCCAATCACCATATCATTGGGCACGCCAAATGTAGGCGGGCACTCAGAGGCATCCAGTATCCCCAGCCGCCCGCTGGTGCCTGCGCCAATGTAAAAAAGCCTTCCTCCTTTTTTCATACGCTTTATAATTGCTGTAACCGCAGCATTTATTTGTGGAATAACTTTTTGTACAGCCACGGGCACTTCCATGTCTTCGCTGTTAATTCCTTTTAAAATTTCTTCTACTGATTTTTTTTCCAGTCCGTCAAACCGGGAAGTTTTTTCTGTTGTGAGCATATATTTTTATTTAGA
>JANXXM010000054.1 GCA_025350645.1 Ferruginibacter sp. | reverse complement strand
GTTGAGGATGATATGCAGTATAAGTGAGTGACACAATGATGATGCCCATAGCTGCTGTTTTAGCTGGTCAAAAAAAGTATTACTTAAAACAGTTTCTTAAACCTGAATACTCTCCCTTCAATACTGCTCCTCCTCATTCGGAAAATCGCCTTCTTTTACATCTTTAATATACTGCTGCACGGCACCCGTTATTTGCTCGCTCATGTTTAAATACTGGCGAAGAAAACGAGGTTTAAATGCTGTGTTTATGCCCAGCATATCGTGCATTACAAGCACTTGTCCATCGCATGCGCCACCTGCGCCTATGCCAATAGTGGGTATGCGAAGGCTTATGCTTACTTCGGCTGCAAGTTTTGCCGGTATCTTTTCCAGCACCAGCGCAAAACAACCTGCTTCCTGCAAAAGCAACGCATCTTTTTTTAATTGCTCTGCTTCTATTTCTTCTTTTGCACGAACGGTGTAAGTGCCAAATTTATAAATGCTTTGCGGGGTTAGACCAAGGTGGCCCATCACTGGCACGCCACTATTTACAATGCGTTTTATAGATTCTGCTTCATGCTCACCACCTTCCAGTTTTATGGCGTGTCCGCCGGTTTCTTTCATTACTTTTATGGCGGAGTTAAGTGCCTCCCTGCTATTGCCCTGGTACGAACCAAAGGGTAAATCTACAACTACCAAGCTGCGGCTTACGCCACGCACAACAGATTGTGCATGGTATATCATTTGATCAAGCGTAATAGGGAGCGTAGTTTCATGACCAGCCATTACATTGCTGGCGCTATCGCCTACTAATATTATATCAATGCCTGACTTATCAAAAATTTGTGCAAACGAAAAATCATACGCCGTTATCATGGAAATTTTTTCTCCTGCAGTTTTCATTTTTTGCAGCGTGTTTGTCGTTATTTTTTTTATTTCTTTGTTTACAGACATGGTACAATTTTAAATAAATAATGATTGATTCTTCGGCTTCACTTCTTCCCACAAATGCTGTATAAGCCCATCTGCAAGGCCAATTTTTGGTACAGAAATTTCTTCTGCGCCTGCCCATCGCATTATATTTATGTAAATGAGCAGTGCGGGTACTATTACATCTGCCCTGTCATCTCTAAAGTTGTATTTTGCTATGCGTTGCTTTAGTGTCATCGGCTCCAATTCATCATAATATTCTTTTAATAAAACAAAGGGCAGAGTTTTTCCTTCTTTTCTTTTGCTTAAGGAAAATACTTTGTTGATGTTTCCGCCGCTACCAATAGCAATAACCGTTTTATGCCCTTTTGTTACCGCTTTTATGGTATTTTTTAATTCGTCCCAATGTACTTCTTTCACCATATTTTTTAATAGTCGTATAGTGCCTATATTAAATGATCTTTTGTACACGAGAATGCTGTTGCTAAAAAATGAAAGTTCTGTACTGCCACCACCCACATCAATGTATAAGTAACTATGGTCTTTGTCCATATTTTCTGCTACATGGTTTTCATAAATAAGGTTAGCTTCCATATCCCCATCTATCACTTCTATTTTTATACCGGCTTCTTTTTTTACTAATGCAATAACTTTATCCGCATTCACCGCATCTCTCATGGCACTGGTGGCACATGCTTTTATGGCTTCTACATTATAGGCGTTCATCAAATGCTTGTAGCTCATCATGGTTTCTACCAGCATGTGTGTTTTTTCTGTAGATATTATGTTGTTTTCAAACACATCAAAGCCCAGCCGCAGCGGCACCCGTACCAAATTTAATTTATTAAAAATCGCTTTTCCGGTTGCATCGGTTGTTACTGCTGTTACTAATAATCTTGCTGCGTTGCTTCCTATATCTATGGCTGCTAAAATCAAGGTGAAAAATATTTAAACTGCGTTAATGTATATGGTTTAAGAAAACGGATGACTTTCAACAACAAGGTATTTCCAATCTTTAAAAGCACAAATTAAAATTATTTTGCAGCCAGGTAATTAAATGTTTCTATCTGGGATCTTATTTTTTTTGTGCCCGTATGCAGCACGTATCCGTTGCTAAGGCTGTTATTTAAAATACGGGCTTTTGTATTATCGCTCAGTTGAATGTTGATGATATCTGTCAATTCTTTTTTCATATCTTTTTCTCTTATAGGGCAGGCGGCTTCTATACGATGGTCTATATTACGCACCATCCAGTCTGCAGATGAAATGTATATTCTTTTATTACCGCCGTTTTCAAAAATCATTACCCTTGCATGCTCCAGGTATTCATCTACAATGCTGATGGCTTTTATTGGTTTTTTTGCAAATTTATTTTCTGTAAATATGCAGCATATACCTCTTATAATAAGTTTTATTTCCACACCTGCTTTTGCGGCCTCATATAATTTTTCTATGAGCATTCTATCGCTTATGGCATTTACTTTTATGGTAATG
>JANXXM010000049.1 GCA_025350645.1 Ferruginibacter sp. | reverse complement strand
TGACAACTCCAGCATCGCTTTTTTTTATCTTTTGCATAAACAAAAAAAGTTTAGTGAAACGACTTTCACTAAACTTCTTTAAAGACCGATAAAAACATTGAGTCTTAGAGGATTTTACCAACTATATTTCAGTATTATACCAATTTAAACATCTTCCCCTTACCTTCAAAATATTATTTGTAAAATCTTTTAGTGCTGCTACCGTTTCCTTCGACATATTTACATCCGTCATGATTGCCCTTGCCATTTCCCGAGTGCCTAAAATGGAGAGGGCTGCGCCGTAAAAGTCCTGCCAGTTTAAGAGTAATGTGTTTCCATCTGCATCTTTAATACAACCAGTTGCTTTTCTGTAAATATTTATAAAGGGTTGCTCAAACATGGTAAGGCCGCCTACGGCTTTATCGCTTACTGCATCACTAAAACTTTGCCCATCCCTTAGCATGCCTTCAGATACTACTTGGTCTGCCGCACCAATGCACGGGTTATGCATACCCTGCATCATTAAAAAATTACCTAAAAAATATTTGCCTGCGCTGGTGGACCCCCTTACCAATTCATGAACGTCAATTTAGATGCATTAAATCAATAATCGCAAAAAAAAAGATCTAAATGCCAATCTGAACATTCAAAGATTTTGATCTAATTTCTTTGCCATAATTTTTGTAATTCACTAGGTAAATATTTTTTAGGTTCATCAAATCTACCTACCCAGGTTTCATTAGGTAAATAGTCTTCAACTTCTATATCGTGAAACCCATTAATAAATTCTTTCTTATCAAAATCTATAAAAAAATTTAAATACTCATAATTTTCGTTATTGTCAAGGCATGTTATTTCTTCTAATTCTTGAAGCGAAATTTTATCTTCATTTATCGAGTTAATAAAACTATCTTTTTTTTGATCAGTAACTATAGTTATTCCATTTCTGAAATTATTAATTCTTTCACTTGAATTCAAAATTGAAGGATCGTATTTATTATAATTTAAAATCCACCAAGCAATCGGCATAAGATAAAAATCAAACCTGTTTTTATATTTTATACAACCGAGTAAGTAATTTTCAATTAATCTTTCTTTAAGAGATTTCATAAATAATTTTTTATGGCTTTTCTACTTTGCCAGTTCCTTTAATAGCTTGCTCTTGTAATTTTTGAATATATTCTTTCGGTAAGCCATAAGCTCCCGTTGATTTTGTTGGATCAGATATTTGAGGTTTTGTAGGATTTGATTTTCCTAAATCTTGCTCTATTCCATTTGCCTTTATTTCTTTGGCTAAAGAAGCAGGTATTTTAAATGATATAATTTCTGCATTTTTTGCAGCACCACCTCTCTTTTCATAAAAATATACTTGATGAGCTGCATCATCAATTGTTACAAAAAGCATTTTATCACCTTCAATTTTTATATTGCCGTTTTCATCAACTAAAATTCTCCGTTGGCTAGCATTTGGTAATTCTCCTCCTTGTGTTCGGTAAACTGTTGCATCCTCAAACGCCTTCCCATTCCTTCCCTTCAACACTTTATTTGTAAAATCTTTTAGTGCTGCTACTGTTTCCTTCGGCATATTTACATCAGTCATGCTTGCCCTTGCCATTTCTCTGGTGCCTAAAATGGAGAGGGCTGTGCCATAAAAGTCTTGCCAGTTTAAGGGTACGGTGTTTTCATCTGCATTTTTTACCTAGCCGTTTAAATTTTTATGAAAGAGATAATTTTTTAAAGAATTAGCCATTATACACAAGTTCAGAAATAAGAAAAATAATTCAAATGAATTATCCAATCAACAGTTTTTCTATACTATTTTACTTTAAAAAATATTTGTGATTGTGGAGTATAGCTATTAATAATTTTCTTTTAAGAAATATGTACCATATTTTTTGTCCTCTATTACAATATCTTTAAGTTTTATTCCTTGGCAATAAAATAAAAAAATTAATTCTGAAAGATTAGTCATGCCACTTTGAGTTACTACTATTTTAAATTCTTTATCTGCTTTCTCAGAGCTATACCATCGCCAAGACCTATTTTTCATTTTCTTGTGCCAATTATCAATATTTAAAAGAAACTCATCATTCCATAAATCATCATCTGTATATTTCTTTACTATATCTAAAAACCATTTTGGTAAATGCAAACAATTATACTCTTTAAAATAATCAGTTAGTAATTTTTTTACATTATCAGCAAATTTGTCTGTTGCGTTATTTACTCTTAAAATAATATAATCACTATTTTCAGGGATAATTAAATTAATATTATTACAAATATTTTTTTCTTCGTTTTCCATCATTTATTTATTATTACAGCTCTATTATTATAAAAGTTTTTAAATTCAGGATAAGGAATACTATAGCTGCTTCCTGTACCCATAGGTAAAGGATCACGAATAATAATTTCTCCATTTTTTATACCGTCAATTACTACGGCATGTGCACCCTTTCCCGGAACTGTTACGCTACCTATAGCACTATTACCATTTTTTAATGAAGACTCTAATTGTTCTATTGAAGTTATCTTTTCTACTCCATTTTTCAATCCTAAATTTTCTATCGCTTGAGGTATATCAACAACTCTCGCACCATTAGTATCTGTTTTTAATGCTGTTGCAATTTCACTTTCACTAAGAACAATACCCAAATCTTGCAATGCCATTTTTAATGAAGATGCTACACAGGTATAGGTTTCGCTTTGACCATATATACTTCCTTTTGGTTCAACAGGATTAGGCTTAATATCTCCAACTTCAAAAATAGGCTTGTCAAAATTATTTCCTAATTCAAACGCCTTCCCATTCCTTCCCTTCAAAACTTTATTTGTAAAATCTTTTAGTGATGCTACCGTTTCCTTCGGCATATTTACATCCGTCATGCTGGCCTTTGCCATTTCCCTGGTGCCTAAGGCAGACAAAGCTGCGCCATAAAAATCTTGCCAATTTAAAGGTGTAATATTTCCGTCTGCATCTTTTACCTGCCCATTTAGTTTTTTGTAAATATTTATAAAGGGTTGCTCAAACATAGTAAGGCCACCTACTGCTTTATCACCAACTGCATCACTAAAACTTTGCCCGTCTCGCAGCATACCTTCTGATAATACTTGGTCAGCCGCACCAATTGTACGGGTAATG
>JANXXM010000048.1 GCA_025350645.1 Ferruginibacter sp. | reverse complement strand
TATAATAATCTTGAAGAAGTAAGTCAGTTTTTTAAAAGAGTAGTCAATAGCTTAACCACCAGAGATGTTATCTCCATATGCAGTTTTCAATATGTTTTTCAAGGTATAAATTGGTCTCATTAAATTGTCACTATCGTATAACACTATGTTCTTCTAGTACTAATTGAACTTATTTTTTACCATAAAAAATATCGGATAGCTTATGGGCTACCCGATTTATAATTTTAAAATTAAATTTTTTATTTTGGAAACTCAATATTAACAACACTTTTGGAAAATAACCACAACTACAAAACTTTACTTAAAATCCTAACATACTATTCTCAAAACCAATTATTCTTGAAAAAGATTCAAAATCTGAGTTTTCAAAACTGTCTTTGTTTCTAAAATAAAAATTGCTCAACTTTTTTGTAGGAATTCTTTTTATAGTTTCATATTTCACACTAGAGTCTGTTATAGCAAATTTTTGAAGCTCATATAATTCGAAAATTGTATCTATCGTATGTAACCTTTTATTGACCAGTAGTTGAACTTTTCTAACGCCTGCAGGAAGTTTTGGTAAAATTTCGATGTTTGTATAGTTTATTGTCAAATTCTCCAGGTTAATTGATTCATACAAAAAATCAAAGTCAGATATTTTTTTGCAATTAAGTAATTCAACTGTTTTTAAAAATTTAAATTTTGTAGCAAGTAGTTGCTCGTTTTTTAACTCTTTATTTATTTTTAAATTTAATAATAAATTATTTTCGGACATTTTTAATAAATCAAGAGAATCGATCGCTATTAAAGAAAAATTATGCGATTTAAAAAATTTATACTTTTTTACATCATCCAAATCTTCGACTTCAAATGTTTCTAAAAGACTGAATTTATTGAGTATCTCAATATTTATTTTTTTACTGTAATTCCCTGATATAGAAAATGATTTTAAATCATTTATATTGTCAACTTCATTGATTGCATCAAGCTCCTTGGAAGAATTTACTAGAATCGAAAGCTGGTTTATATTGGTCAAATAATTTAGTACATCTAAATTTCTAATATTATCATCAACAATACCCTTACTAGGATCACAAACAATGACTAGTTTAATATCCAAGTTTAGCAAATTATCATTCAAGTAAATCAAAGATTCTTTTTTTAGCCCCTTCTCAATTAAAATGGTTTTTTTATCCTTTATTAAAGTAAGGTTTTGAATTATTGAATTCAAATCAAAATTATCTATTTTCATTTTTTACCTATACATATTTTTGGGTGTGTAATGATCTTTAATTTTTTGGTCAATTTCCGCTTTATAGTTTGCACCAAAAGTTTTCTCCAACCAATCTTGACCTAAAGCTCGCCTGTAAGTTTTCTTTTTATTGCCCATATCCACAGGTCTTTGTCCATTGGTAGGGGAATCAAGTTCACCTGTAGCCTCCATTACTTTCATCCTTTCATAAGTAATTTGCTCAACTCCTTGTGCAACATGTGTATCAGGTATTCCTGTAAAAATATCTGTCGCAGTTGTTTTGTTTCCATACCTGCCCGCAGCATTAGTTCCTGCCTTTCCTACATAAACCTCCTTATTTCTCAAATAAACAGTCGAAAGCCCGAACGAATCTATCCATGTATTAACATCACTTACATAACTATAAATTGTAGGATTATTCCCTTTTAACCCAATCGGATCCTGACTCAAATAATTTCCAGTCTCAGGCGAGTAATACCTAAACCTATTATACGCCAACTCCGTTTCTTCATCCACATATTGCCCTGTTAAAGATAAGGTACAAATTTATTATCACCTGTTCTTAATCTGCCATAACAATCCAATTGGCGTTCCCAAACTTTTCTACCTGCTTCGTCAAATGCATGTGTAGGTGTGCCTAAGTAATCGCTTACAATGCTGTAAAATTTTCCATCAGTTTCTTTGCCGCATGGCGTAAAACTGTTCGGCTCATAATGCCAGGTTGTAATGTTTTCAGTAGGTTCTGCTTTATCATACTGCATGGTACCGTCTGCAGCTACAATGAGTTGTGGGCGGTTTTTAAAATCGTATTTCCATTCGTGCAGTAGCATATTACCATTCCACAGCCTTGGTGCGTGGCACACGCAACAGGAGAGTAAAATAATTTAAGTTTTGACTCGTCCTAAAATAAGTTTACAGGTTAGATGAACAAATTATTGTTGCGTGTGCCACGTATCAAGGCTTACTTTAATTTTTAAAATGAGTTTTTAATTCTTATATATCAAGCAACAAATTTTTACAAAGAGAAAATTAGGTTAACTTATAGATATTCCTTGAGGTTTTAGTATGGGAATATTAAAACAAATATTTTTTGTACTTTTTGCAATAACACAATCATTATTAATTTTTACACTATGGAAAGGGTTACTGTTATCTAAAAATAAGAACCATATTAAATCTTTTGTATTCTTGTTAGATACGCAAATAACTCCGTCACCTCCAAAACTACCTTCTCCTACATTTACAATATAATCATCATTTTCATACTTTTCTAATAAATCAAAAGATGTCAAATAATCATTATTGTTATAATCAAAAAAACTAGTCAAAGTTGATTTGCATAATACCCGAATACTTTGTGTTTCATCTAAAAGACTCTCAAGTAAAAGCATATCATCGTTGGCAAAAAAAAATGCGTTAATGAGCGGACATTGATAATTTTTGATTAAACTTTTAATATTTTTATCCATAAGTTAAATATTTATTTATAACCCCTTGGCCGTGGTTTACCCTTGGTTTTAATATAGGTTTTTCCTTTAACCCTTGCTCCGGCACTACACCACCTACTGTTCTATTTCTTTTGTCATTAAATCTTTTTGTAAATTTTGTTCCCAAGTTCTTCCGGTACTAGAGGCAGGAAATGGAGCTTTCCCATCAACTAGTTCAATTTCTATTTTATCTAATCCTGCGTTTTGTGCTGAAAGAAGTCTTCCATTATCATAAGTTATCATCTGCCCATTAACATCCATAACTCTAATTGGTTCATACTTACTAGCATCAAAAACTCGAACTTCTTGTACGGTTCTTTGTGAATAATTAATATCACGTGGATTCACAATAATTGGATCAAGTCCAAAAAAGTCCAAATAAAAATTAATATCTTTTACATAACCATATAAGGTAGGATTATTTCCTAAAAGCCCAATTGGATCTTGGCTAATATAATTCCCACTCTCAACATCATAGTACCTAAACCTATTATACGCCAACCCAGTTTCCTAATATACATACTGCCCGGGGTAAACAAAAGGTACAAATTTATTATCGCCGCTTCTCAATCTGCCATAACAATCTATTTTTGCGTTCCCATACTTTTTTACCTGCCTTATCAAAGATGAACAAATTATTGTTGCGTGTGCCACGCAACAAGGCGAGGAAAATTTATCATCCGAACGTATCTAAAATTTTCACGTTGGGATTATAAGCTAATTTATAATATTTTTCAATAAGCAGAATTACTCTTTGCTTTTCTGCTGAACTCATCTTTTTTTCACCTTCCCATTTTTTTATACTTTTTGAATAAATAATGGCATGAACAGCATCAATTTGGCATATTAGTACTTTATCGTTTTCCTGAAATAATAAATTTTCGCCTCTTACTAAAACTCGGATGCCGTAAGTAGTATCTAATTCAGTAAATCTGTTTATGGATAGATCTGACATTAAGTTTTCAATATAATTTTTCATTTTAGTAGTGTGATGTACTGCATTCACAGAACTTTCTTTTCTATTTCAGGTTTATTCATTTAGGCTTGATTTCCTTCTACTGGATTTGCTCTTCTATGTAGAACATTTTCAAAAAACGTTTTCATTGAAATTGAATAAATCGTTTTTATATCCGAGGAAATTGGTATTACTTTTTTCAATATTTCATTAAAGTCAACATTGTTTTCTTTGGAAATTTTTCGAAGTTCATTCATATAAATGATTAGTTCTCGTATGTCATCATTCAAATTTTGGATAGCAACGCCAATAAGAATTTTTAGCATAAATTCTTGTTTATTTTCAGCAGCAATGAACAAATCTTTATTTGGAATTAGTACCAACAAAATATTTTCATATTTGGCTAATGCGTTTCGTATGTCGGATTGTACATCTGTGTTACTTTTTAAATACTCATTATAAATATCATCTCTTAAAACTAATATTTCTTTTTCAATGATTAAGTATTCTGGCATTGGCAAAAAAGACAAAATTGATATTTGTCTATACTTGTCAACATTATGTATTGAAGAACTTGACATGTTTTCAAGAATCTTCCCAAGCTCGCCATTTAAAGATTCTATTTTTTCTTCTAAGAATGTTTGCATGAATATATTTTTATTTGTAAGTTGGATGTATCATCATTTTTCCTTTTCTCTTGTAACCTGCATTTTCCAACATACTCAATTCTCTCTTAAATACGGACCACCTGTTATTTTTAGTGTCCCACAAATTTTTATAAGTTGGGTCTGATGCTAAATGAACACTTTTTTTACTATCTATTGCTCCCTGTAACCATGCATCATTAACTTCAAGCGACCATCTATCAGTTTTAAGAATATTGTATCCGGGCTGCCCCTGCAAGGGTATAGTTTGAGGAAGTCTTCCAATGGCAGGTAAATCTGAAGTTCGAAAAGAATTGGAATACTCCTTCCAAGCAGATGCTGCATCTTTCATAAAATTACCATCACCAGCACCGCTCATTGCATTTGAAGCTTTATTAAAAGAACCTCTTGTGGCTTTAAGAAATTCATTCCACCCCCCAATCGGATCTAAACCCAACGGATCAATAAGTAAATTATTATCGCTTATGTACGCATAAAAATTTGGATTATTTCCAGCCAACCCAATAGGATCCTTACTCAAATACCTCCCACTCTCCACATCATAATACCTAAACCTATTATACGCCAACCCAGTTTCCTCATCTACATACTGCCCGGGGTAAAGAAAAGGTACAAATTTATTATTACCAATTCGTATTCTACCATAACAATCCAATTGCCGCTCCCATACTTTTTTACCTTCTTCGTCAAATGCATGGGTTGGTGTGCCTAGGTAATCGCTTACAATGCTGTAAAATTTTCCGTCGGTTTCTTTGGCGCAAGGGGTAAAACTATTCGGCTCATAATGCCAGGTAGTAATGTTTTCAGTAGGTTCTGCTTTGTCGTACTGCATGGTACCATCTGTGGCTACGACAAGTTGCGGACGTCTTTTCAAATCGTACTGCCATTCATGTAACAGCACATTACCATTCCACACAAATCGGGTAATTGTATTGTCAACTATTTTTGCAGTGCGCCTACCAAGAAACAAAACCCTGTTACTTTTTAAGAAATAGTTTTAAAAGTTCAATGACAGTTTCATTAGTATCAAATAAAAATTGATGAGCGGATGTCGATGTATTTATATGTAGAATTTTATCTTCAAAACGAAAATTAGCAATTTCCTCTTTTATGTATATAGGCTTATTTCTTACCAGATATAAAATATCACTCTCATTGATAATTCTTAATGCATGAATAAGAATATAGTCTTTTGTTTTATTTAGATAAAGATGATTAAGGGTATCATTTATTATGTATAAATCTATCTTATCAGTATCTCCCTTGCCATTAAAATTTAAATTATTTTTTGCAATTACTTTAAGTGCCTTTTTGCAAACTTCATCTTTTGTTTTGATTTGCCCTGATACATTGTTATCTAATCTATAATCAAATATTTGATTATCACTTGTAATCGAACTTGTCTTTATTTCAATAATTTTTTCCTGACCATGTGGATTTAAATCAATTTTAAATTTAGGGTTAGTTGCTGTAGCGACAAATTTAGCCCCACAAAAAATAGTTATTTCCTCCCTCACTGGCTGGTAAACAAGAGAGATTTCATGTGTTTCAATAGTTTTCATCTTATTTATAATCAAGATGTTGTAAGACTTTCCAACTAGCATCTGATTTAGTTCTAGCACTTCCAGGACCAGAATTAATTCTATCAATTTCCGCTTGTATGCGACCAAAATGTTCGGACTGAATTGTGATAGATCCAGTGTGAACATTTCCCTTTGTAACTGGGATTGAAACACTTTTTGCTCCACCTTCAGATAAAACACCGAAAATATCAGACCTACATTTTGAACAAACTCCAACAGGTTTTGTACCATTACTGAAGTGACCTGTAACATCGGATATAACTACATCATTACCATTTAATAATCCTTTATTAGCAAAATCATTTAGTCCTTTTATCTCAGCATGTCCAGCCGTGGAACTAGAATAAATTCCACTATTACCGCCAGCAGATATTGTCGCAGAGGCACCATTCATAAATTCTCCCCAAGGCATTAATCCTAGTGGATCAATTGATATGTTGTTGTCACTCGTAAAATTATATAACGAAAGACCTCCAGCCAACCCAATAGGATCCTTACTCAAATACCTCCCACTCTCCACATCATAATATCTAAACCTATTATACGCTAACCCCGTTTCCTCATCCACATACTGCCCCGGATAAAGGAAAGGTACAAATTTATTATTACCAGTTCGTAATCTACCATAACAATCTATTTGCCGTTCCCATACTTTTTTGCCTTCTTCATCAAACGCATGTGTAGGTGTGCCTAAGTAATCGCTTACAATGCTGTAAAATTTTCCGTCGGTTTCTTTACCGCAAGGTGTAAAACTATCCAGCTCATAATGCCAAGTTGTAATGTTTTCAGTAGGTTCTGCTTTATCATATTGCATAGAGCCATCCGCATCTACAATAAGCCGTGGGCGGTTGTTTAAATCATACTTCCATTCGTGTAATAGCACATTACCATTCCACACAAATCGGGTAATTATGTTGTCAACTATTTTTGCAGTGCGGCGTCCTCAGCCTTGGTGCGTGGCACACGCAACAACAAGTAAAATAATTTAAGTGGCTCACGTGGGGAAAAAGATTTACATCCAATGTGTGCGTAGTATTATTTTTTATTCAAGCCTATTTTTACTCCAATTGCAATTCCAATTCCACCAAATAATAAGGCTGTCCATAATTTGCCTATGTATTCTATAATCCATCCTATAAAAATAGTAATTACGTTTACTTTTATTTTGCCATTTGCATCTGGCTCATATAATTTTCCTGTGTATATGTAGAAAGCAAAAACTAAAAATATCACTCCCCAAAGAATACCAAATAGAATGTTTTTAATTTTATAAGTTATAAAGAATATCAATTTTTTGTGTTTGTAAAATAATCGTTAAGTTAGCCATTTACAATTATAAAACTAATACTATATTATACATTTTTTTTATTTTAGATAATTTCATTTCAAAGAAATTATTTTGAAAATTTTAATCCATTAATTTTATTCGAAATCATTTCATTTTTAAATTTTTCAGAAACTACAATTTTATTATCGTGAATACATCTTATAATGTTATAATTTACATCATATTCTTCTAATTCATCCTTTAAAAAAATTTTTTCAAATTTATAAGATTGATCAACAGGGTGAATTTTATAAATAGATTTTTCAAGATCATAACAATCAAGCTTATTATAAATGTTGGCTACACAATAATCTGAACAAGTTTTTCCTTTATAGTTAAAAATTGAAGATAACAATTGAATTTCATCTCTAAAATGAGTTTTGATTATCTCTTGAAAACGAAGACTTACTAAAATACCTGCACCAACAGATCTTAATACATCATATTCTAACAAGCGACTAAAGTCTATGTCACTATTCTCCGAATCTTCATACAATAGCGGTATGTCTAAATCCTCCTTTATATACTTTCCATTACTTAAAAAACCTGCATTGACTGAATTATTTATTCCATATTTTAATGGAAAATCTGGCTTATTAGAAAATAATAAATTGAAACTCATAATTGAACGTTATATATTTAATGGTATTTATTTAGTTGAACATTTGGATCTTTAGACAGGTATCTTGTTCTCATATCGTCAACGGTAGCATCAATATGCATTCTCTTTACATCAGGACTTGCATCCATTGCATAAATCCTGTTTAACTCTGCTTCCATATCGTTTTTATGCCATGATCTATGTGAGCCATTATGTACCGTTCGTGTCCCATCAATACTACTATCAGTAGGTAAATAAACTAAATTTTTACTACTGTTTATATCATATCCAACCTCACGTAAAACAGGATGGTCTCTTAAAGAGTCTGATATAATATGATGTTTCTGGTAACCATCTACAGGAGGCATTTGAGAATAATCACCATTAACGGGACCTCTTGTAAGGCCTAAAATATCAACTTCAATGTTGCTATCATAAACGAATCCGTACAATCTTAATCCACCTTTCAACCCTATCGGATCCTGACTTAAATACCTCCCACTCTCTACATCGTAATACCTAAACCTATTATACGCTAACCCAGTTTCCTCATCTACATACTGCCCGGGGTAAAGATAAGGTACAAATTTATTATTACCAGTTCGTACTCTACCATAACAATCCAATTGCCGCTCCCATACTTTTTTACCTGCTTCATCAAATGCATGTGTAGGTGTGCGTGAGTAATAATTTATAATTAATTTAATCTAGAGAGTGGATTAATCAAGCAGAATTTTATTATTCAATTCTAGTAAGTATTATCTGAATAAATCTTTATGCTGACTGGAAGCTTTATTTATCTTTAACCAATCTATCATTTTAAACTGCTTTCTTACTTCTTCTATACAAGAACTATCATTAAAACCAACGTCAGTCGTTAAATCAATACCTTGTTTTTGCAAGATTTTATCAACTACATTTATTGTTGATTGCGAGACATTATACGTAAAGGCATATTGAAGTATCAGCAAATCATTTAGTATAGCATCTAAAGAAATAATAAGTTCATATATTCCATCTTGTTCAACTTCAAGTTGATCCAGTAGAGAATCATCTATATCACTAATTTCATTTAATAGATTTTGTAAGAAATGGCTATTAGCATCATATTTATCGTCAACAATTTTCCAAATAAAATCTAAAGATATTTTAATGATATCAAAAACTTCTTTTGAATAAATCTTTTTAATATTAAGACCGTAATTCTTGAATAGATATTCACAAAACCATCCTCCCCAAAATAATTTATTATATTCAGGAATATCATTAACACTACTTTTTATTTTCTCTGTGTACTCAATAAATGAAGAAATCATAATATTTTCAAGCTATGTTTAGTGATAACCAAAGTGCTGTTTACAGTTTCCACACATCTCATTTTTCTGATTCCCAGCCCAAGAAATTCCCCATCTTTTTATAATAGACCCTTCTGGTAGATTCCTTTGTATTACTCGTTCTGCGTGGTTGTCTAACTTAGCATCTGCTCTGTATTGAGCACCGCTAAAAATATTTTCTTTTGGAACACCAAGCTCCTCTAATCTTATTCGTTGAGCAGGACTTAATGAAGCTCCATTACCTGATGCAAAAATTTGTGTTTTACCATTGACATCTACTTCTGCAACTGCAACTGTTGAATTATTAAAGCCTCTTGTAGGATTTCCATTTGCATCTCTTAAAACATCATGCCCTTGTTTAGCTATCTTTGCTAGATCAGGATCAATAATACCAATAGGATTTAAACCAAAAAAATCTATGTAATGATTAGTATCACTCACATAAGAGTACAAAGCATTTCCTCCATTCAACCCTATCGGATCTTGACTCAAATAATTTCCTGTTTCAGGAGAGTAATACCTAAACCTATTATACGCCAACCCCGTTTCCTCATCTACATACTGCCCGGGGTAAAGAAAAGGTACAAATTTATTATTACCAATTCGTATTCTACCATAACAATCCAATTGCCGCTCCCATACTTTTTTACCTGCCTCATCAAATGCATGTGTAGGTGTGCCCAGGTAATCGCTTATAATACTGTAAAATTTTCCGTTTTCTTCTTTGGCGCAAGGGGTGAAACTATTTAGCTCATAATGCCAGGTTGTAATGTTTTCAGTAGGTTCTGCATTGTCATACTGCATGGTACCATCAGCGGCTACTACTAATTGTGGTCTCTTAATAAGTTCATATTTCCATTCGTGCAGCAGCACATTACCATTCCACACAAATCGGGTAATTATATTGTCAACTATTTTTGCAGTTCTTCTTCTGAAAGCATAGTGCTTAGATTCTCTCAAAATAAAACTAAGACATTTTACCAAATCCAGTTCACTTACCGGATAAAAGTGAGGTTGTAATTTAAGGCGTTTGGAAAAGAGTGTTTTTTTACTATAACTTGTTTAAGACTAGGAGCAAGGACATGAGAATGATTATAAAATTTAAACTCAGTTAAGTTATTTCTACAAAAATCTATCTTGTTATAGAGTCAATTTTTTGAAAATTGTGAAAATACAACTTAGTTCTCTCTAAAATTATATCCCTTTCTTTCTGTGAAATTTTTGAAGAATCGTCCCATTTTTTAATTGTTGACTCAAATATTGAACCATTTCTTATTTGAATATCGAAAACTAAAGCTTTATCAGTTTCGAAATCGTGATAAAACAAACCTTCTCCCCTATAAACTACCCTAATTTTATACCCTGACTGCAAGTTAATTTCTATCATTGGGGCTTCTTTTTTGTCAGACTTAAGTTCTTTGACATAATCTAATTCCATGTATGTAATTTTATAATAACGTTTAATGATAAACAACCGTACGCCCACGTTTCACTGAATTTCCGTCTCTTTTCAACCTATTTATGCCTTTGACTTTGCTATTTTTTAGGAGAGCCGGTTTTTCTATACGCCACCAAGTTCTCTCTCCGTAATCTCCAAATCGCTTTGCGCCTGTTGAAAAAACATGAGCCTCTCCGGAAGCTGCATCTGCAAAGCGCTTAGAAGCGATGTCCCAAATTTGGGCTGCCTCGTGTCCTGGTATATTATCAAATAACTCAAGGCTTGCTAAATATCGCCCCCCAACAGTTTGTTCTAAGGTTGTCTTCCCATTTAAAGTAGCCCAAGATTGGGCTGTTTTCATATTAGGCCCAGACCAGAACACAGCACCATCTTTAGCAGTCGAAAAATCTAAAGTATTTTGCGCCATTCCTTTCAGGTCACCAAACGAAGGTATTAAAGTAGGAGTTAAACCAGAAGGATCAATGATTCTAGTTGTGTCTGAAACATAACCATACAATTCTATACCTCCACTTAACCCTATCGGATCCTGACTCAAATAATTTCCTGTTTCAGGCGAATAATACCTAAACCTATTATACGCCAACCCAGTTTCCTCATCTACATACTGCCCGGGGTAAAGAAAAGGTACAAATTTATTATTACCAATTCGTATTCTACCATAACAATCTATTTGTCGTTCCCACACTTTTTTACCTGCTTCATCAAATGCATGTGTGGGTGTTCCTAGGTAATCGCTTATGATGCTATAAAATTTTCCGTCAGTTTCTTTGCCACAAGGTGTAAAACTATTTAGCTCATAATGCCAAGTAGTAATGTTTTCAGTAGGTTCTGCTTTATCGTACTGCATGGTACCATCAGCGACTACTACTAATTTTGGTCTCTCAGTAAGTGCATATTTCCATTCGTGTAGCAGCACATTACCATTCCACACAAATCGGGTAATGCTATTGTCAAATACTTTTGCAGTGCGCCTACCAAGTGCATCGTACTCAAAATTTACGTTACTTCCATCAGGCTTTTTTACAGTAGCTAGCATACCGTTTGCAAACCATGTATAACCCCAATCTCCTTTTTGCCAGCTATCTGTTTCCCTATCAGCAAATGCAGTTTTTAAAATGGTATTGCCCAGCTCATCATAGTGGTAATACCAATTTTTATCTTTTAGTAATTTACTACCTCTACCATATTTTCTATCAGTACGGTCGCTAGTTTCATACAGGTTTCCTACTTCATCGGGGTTTTTGTAAACGGTATCCTTACGGTTGTATGTAGCAGCAGCAAGGCTTCCAAAGCTATCATAATCATATTTTACTCGGTTGCCTGTAATGCTATTAAGGGTGCTTGCAAGGCGCATACCATCTTTCCAGTTATACTGTATATCTGCTTGGGTAGTATTACCTGCGGTTATAATTTGGCTTATGGGCAAGCCTGTATGGTCGTACTCCATAGTGCTTTTAACCCCGCCTGTAAACTGCCGCTCTTGCTGTAAGCCCTGCTTACTTTGCTGCAATTGCACTTGCCAGCCATTTCCATTTTTACTGCCTGCATGTAGTTGGTTAAGATAGCCTAGCGCATCATAACTGTATTGCACAACCGCACCAAGGCTACTATTCATAGCTTGCATTTGCCCTTGTGCATTATATGTGTAATTTACGGTATGCCCAAGCTCTTGCTGTTCTTGCATTATTTGCCCCAGCGCATTGCGGTTAAATTTTACCGTAGCCATAGGGTTAGCGGCTTCTGCAAGTAAGCCTGTTTTGTCATATTCGAAAGATTCCCAGTATCCGTTTTTATAATGGGTGTACACTAATCTACCGCCTAAATCATAATCGTAAAAAACCTCTTTACCATCATGCTGTACGGCTCGTGTTACAAAACCATCTGCATCTCTCCTAAATTTTTTGCGCTGCCCATCAAAACCAATTTCTTCTACTACGTTGTTATTTTCATCTCTAATGAAACGATACATTTCGTTTTTCTCATTGCGTATAGCCAATAAGTTTTCATACTCATCATATCCAAAAATTAATTCGCCTTTTTCATTTTTATTCGTAAGCGATTGGCGTACTTGCCTGCGCAGGCTACCCATAGGTGTGTATTCCATAAGCCACTCTTCTCTACCATCATTGGCTTGTACAGGTAAGTCGTAAGCATCGTAAGTAATTTTTAGCGGCTGCTGCCCTGTTTCATAAATAGCTCTTACCCTACCCATTTCATCCCGCTTCCAATGCATGGATGGCCCTTGCAAATTTTGTTCTTTTACAAGGCGTCCATAGTTATCAAATTCCCAATCTTTTGTAGCTCCCTCTCCATCTTCTGTATGTACAAGTTGCCCAAAGCTGTTGTATTGCCAGTTTATTTCAAACCTATTACTATCCACAGCCTTGTACGGTAAGCGATCTTCGCCATGGTAAAAATAGGTAACAGTGGTATTTATTACGTTGCTATAAACTGCTAATCTTTGTAGTTCATCATACTGCCAGCTTTCCACATTACCTCCTGCATTTATGCGCTGTAATAGTTGCCCTACCTCATTGTACTTATATGTGATAGACTCACCATCTGGTCTGTGTAGTATTTTTATATTCCCCCATTCATCATAATCAAAACCCGTTGTACGACCTTCTGGCGTAGCTATCATTTTACGTTCGCTATATTTATTATACTCATACCACATCTCACCGCCAAGTGCATCTACTTCATAATCTATTAATCCACTTTCATTGTAAAATATTTTTTCAATCTTGCCTGCTGTTTGTGGGTATATAATTTCGTTATATCCTTCTTTAGGGTGATACACTAATTGCCCATGTTGAAAACCATCAATACCCGATGTTTCTATCACTCGCCCATTTTCATCATACTTCCACCAATATACTTGCCCATTACGATTGGTTCTTTCTACAACCCTATCTTTTTTATCATATACAAATTGTATTGCTTTGTTATTACGATCGTATACATGGGTAAGATTACCATTATCGTCATAGTTATATTCTAATAATTGATCGTACTCATCTTGGTATTGATAAAACACTTTACCTACATGTTTTTTATCGCTGTGTAAATCGAACAATAACTGGCGACCGCCTTGATCGGTTACACTGGCCAATACATTTTCTGTAGTTTGGTGGTATTCAAATTTATGATTTGTACCATCTGCATGTTCAATTTCAACTATGCGAAAACTGCTGTAATGTGGTGCATCCTTAAAATGGGTATAGGTATATTTGGTTTGTTGGTAAAGTATTGCCCAAGTTTTCTCAGCAGTTCGCTCTATAAATATTTTTTGCTCTCTAAAATAATAAGGTGCTTCGCCTACTTCTATATAAGGAATGTGAACAGGTATTAACTCGTCAGGATGTTTCCAAATAGCAAAACTTTTATCTTCTGCAACCAATAAACTAAGATCTAAATTACTAAAAACACCTTTGCCAAACATACTAGGAAAAGAACTTTGGCTTTGCCAGGAATGCCCATGTTTAAGTGTTGTACTTCCTGTAAGTGCAAAATCTTCCCACTCAAAAGACATTTCGCCTGTTACAAAATTTACTGGTTCAAAACCATTATGACATAAGGCTCTAGAAAATTTATTGCTAGCACCAAACATGCCTTGCAGCATGTGGTTTATACCTTTTAAAGATTTAGACAAACCTTTAGTAATACCTCTCATTAATGCCATGCCTGCAAAACGCATAACGTATTCAGCAACTGTATAATTATGCGGCACAAAAGTACCGCCTATTAACACCGGGCGGCTTGAGGGAAGATGCACATATATTTTTAAAAACCTACTATAAAAAGCAAAATATGCAAGAGGATTTTTTTTGATTTTACCCGGCATAGTTGGTAATGGCATAAGCCCCATTGGTGGAGACCAACAAGTAAGTACATGCTGAGGCTGGTCACCACCCATTTCGCAGCCTTGTGCAAGCGGTAAAAATATAAACTTATAAGTTTTTACTGATTATCAAGTTTGTATTTTTTCATGAATAAGTAAAGATTTTGTAAATATTGGAATATTTCAACATTACTATAGGGCAAATCTTTGTGTGTTGAAATACTTCGAAAATCATAGTTAGGATTAAAAATTGCCCATTCTAATGATTCGTAAATATTCTTTCTTTTTTCAAAACTATAATCTCTTTTAAATAAAAGAGCATCTGCTTCTATATAATTGGAAATATCTAAGTTTTCAATATAGTAGAGCCCATAAATTGGGATTCTCAAAAAATGTAAATAATCGTGCATATTTTATTTTAAAAACCAGTTATTTTAATAGTCCTTGTATCAATTCCTTTAGCATTTAACTCTTCCAATACTTGTGAATTAATTTTTTGAGACGGTTCATAATGACCACTTTTGTTAGACATTTCTGTTATAGTTCCATTTTCTACTTTTATTTCGCCTGCACCAGAAACTGGCCTTCCTTCTAAAATACTTGAGTGATGAAAATCTCCAACTGCTTGATATTTTGACGCATAAATATTTCCGAATTCATCCATTACGAAAATAGATTTTCCCCTACCACTAAAAAAGGTCCCTGCATCATTTGTATCGTAAAGGTTTCCATTTGCATCAACTATTTTACCATCCTTTACAGATAATTTCAAAGCACTTCTTTCGCTTTCTGTTAAATATTTGACAGCATCAGGAGAACACCAACCACTTCCTGTTTCCTCGCCAATATATTTTTCATGTATATCAATTGTTTCGTACTTACTTCCCAATTCAAAAACCTTCCCTTTTTTAAAACTGCCAATTTTTTCATTGAACCCTTTAGCAGCTGCTACACTCTCCTTCGGCATATTTACATCCGTCATGCTGGCCTTTGCCATTTCCCTGGTGCCTAAGGCAGACAAAGCTGCGCCATAAAAATCTTGCCAATTTAAAGGTGTAATATTTCCGTCTGCATCTTTTACCTGCCCATTTAGTTTCTTGTAAATATTTATAAAGGGTTGCTCAAACATAGTAAGGCCACCTACTGCTTTATCACCAACTGCATCACTAAAACTTTGCCCGTCTCGCAGCATACCTTCTGATAATACTTGGTCAGCCGCACCAATTGTACGGGTAATG
>JANXXM010000043.1 GCA_025350645.1 Ferruginibacter sp. | reverse complement strand
TTCTATTTCAGTAAAAGATGAATTTTCTTTAATAACATATCCATCAAGACCTTTTTGTCCAGCAGCTATACATCGCTGCATACAATCTTGATAAACTGAATAAGAAATAGAAGAAGTAGTAACTGATTCATATTGAGAAACCATTCTTGCTGTAGAACTACTGTTCATCTTTTCACTATATGTTTGTTTAATTCTATCAATATTTTCACCATTTGCTCCAATAGGAATTCCAAAAATAATTAGACCGCCGCCAGCCCTCTGTTCGATTTCTCGAAAATTTGTACTGTTTATTTCTTTTGCAAGTAATATTTCGGAAAGAGAATCTTTGTTTAGTTTATAAATATCGTATCGCAACGCAGCTTCACAACCACAACTTTGAAATTGCGCTATTGCTGTGATTGCTTTAAAAGAAAATAATAGTATAAACAAGCCAAATTTTGGGTAAAGCATAACTTTAGATTTATTTGTGAATAATTACGGTCAAAATTTATAAAGAAGAATCGGTTAACGAACGGTCACACGCCATGACGCACAACGTTCTGTATTTGCGATGGCAGGGCGTTCATTGAACGTCCTGCCCGAACCGAAGTTAAATTGAAAAACTGAAGTTCAAAAGAATAATTCATAGCTTAATTTATAACGTCAAGCCCGGAACTAAAGCCGAATAGAATTACAAATGTTGAGCCTGCGTTCCGTCGCCCCCTGCTATTGCAAATACTTTTGTTGTGCGTTCGTGTTTATATTTCAAAACTTTAGTAGTTATTATTTTGATTTGCAGCTTTTAAAATTTTCATTAATCGGTCATCACTCGAAAGATTTATGTCTGACTGAAGTTGCCAACCATTGTCAAATTTTTTAAACACTAATTCACCATTCGCAGGTCTATCAACTTTATAAAGAAGAAGATTATTTTTATTTAATGCTTGTCCAATCGGTGTTACGTTAGTAGCTTTCAATGTAAAACGTACTGTTGCAGTTTGGTCATTTTTATTAATGGATATTCCAGTAATTTGGTCAAGGTCAAAATCATTAGTTTTGAATACATCAAATTGAGTTCGCTTATTTTTACCTAAATAGTATTGTTTAATGTGGTCTGGCATATTTAAAGTCACTAAATAAATCGGAAATCCGCCAAAATTATTTTGATATGTCCATGTTAATACACCTTCTTGGCTTAAAGCGTTAAGTTCACGGGCTTGTCCCATTCCATTTATACCAATGTCTGCTTGAAAATGTTGCGGAACATTTAAATTCACTGCTTGCCTAACTAATGAGGTTGCTTCTTCATTTGTCATTTTCAAATTATCACAAGAAGATAAGGTGATAATTGTTGCGATAGATATTATCGCACTGCATAGTTTTAGTTTCATTGTTCAAAGTTTAGTTTTTTAATTAGAGGTATTTGTCCAACATGACGCACAACGAACAGGGCTTTGCGATAATTGGGTATTGACCAACTGTCTGCCCGGAACCGATGCTGAATAAGGATATGAAAATGATGTTAAGAACGAATGCCCAATGTTGCTTGTCCTGCCCGAACCAAAGCTAGGATGTGTACTACTGCTGATTGTACCAACGTCCTTTAGATTTGTGTTATCCATTTATTATTAAATATACTACTATTACTATCTTTTCTTTTTTTCTTTTACCATTCACAATTTTGTATGGATAAAATATAACCATCGGCAGCAGCTCATTGATAGAACGTAGGGGTTAACCACCCATGGCTTGATAAAATCTGCTGCCGTTTTTTCCCTTGGTGTTCATATAGTAATTAGGGCAATACCCATTATTAAGGACTAGAACGATGGGGCAAAATGGTTACGTTATTTTTTGATATTTATAAATCAAATTTATGCAAAAGAATTTTATTGGCATTGACGTAAGCAAACTCAATTTTGATGTTTCCCTGCTTGTTTTAGTTAACGGTCATAAGCAGCCGGTGATCATTGGCCGCTTTGAGAATTCAACAGCTGGTTTGCAAATTTTTAAATTCTGGTTGGAGAATCACCAGGTATCTTTTGATGCAAGCAGTCTTTTGGTATTAGAAAACACCGGCATCTATCATCGGCTTATCTGGAATTTTTGTAGCACCAGTTCATTGCCTATCTATATTGGCAATGCGGCAGACCTTAAATGGAGCTTTGGTATTTGCAGAACAAAGAATGACAAGGTAGACAGTTTGCGATTATGTGAATATGCCTACAAGAACCATGAAGACATCAAACCCACAACTGGTCTAAATCATCGCCTGGTAACACTTAAAGATTTACTGAGTAACAGGAGCAAATTATTGCGGCAAAAAAATGCCATCAAACAAACACTTGGCGAACTAAAAATGAGTAACGATAAAGCCACTCAACAGCTTTTAGAAAAGCTTAATAAAGCAGCCCTTGATGGTCTTTCAACTTCTATTAAACTTATTGAAACCGAAATGCTTGGTCTGGTGAAACTAGATGAAGCGGTTGTGGCAAACTATAATCGAATGCTTACAGTACCAGGTATTGGAAAAATCACCGCCATTTTTATCATTTGCTGTACCAACAATTTTGCGATAAAATTAAATGGTAAGCAATTGGCAAATTATGCCGGTGTAGTACCACATGAACATACCAGTGGGACAAGTGTTAAGGGCAGAAGTCGTTTACACTTTATGGCCAACAAAGAACTAAAGTCAATACTCACAATGGGAGCGCTCTCAGGTATACAAAACTATCCAGAATTTAGGGACTATTATAGTCGCAAAATGCAAGAAGGCAAAAAGCACTTACAAGCATTGAATGCGATTAAAAATAAAATGTTACTCAGAGTTGCATCGGTAATCAATGGACAAAAAAATTATGAGAATAAGTACCAGCAACCATGTGCATAACTATGCAAAAAAAGAAGAAAAAACATTTGGTTGAATCATAGTAATCAAGCCCAAATATTGCAAAACCCCATGTTGTACGCTGGCTTTACTCGTCCCAATGGTTGAATTGTTTTAGTTTTTTCCAAGAGTTGTCTTGTTGTCTTTCATACACACTAATACCAATTATAAATAAAATGTAGTCCAATATTTGGTTATTGGATTTTTTGTTTTAATTTTGGACTACTAAATAAATATATAATGGCATATCCTTTGCAGATAACAGTAACACAACCCATACCGGAGCTGCGTAGGCTC
>JANXXM010000042.1 GCA_025350645.1 Ferruginibacter sp. | reverse complement strand
CATACGGCCAGTTTTGGTTGTCGGTGAATTCATCCTTCGCCAGTCCCCATTCGCTGGCTTGGGCGCGCAGGTCCTCCGGCACCCGCGGGTCATTTGCGAGAAACCAAATAAAACTAACCATAGCAACCCTACTCTTTTTTTCCAGTAACATTTTTTGCCAGACAGAAAAAAGAAAACTTACAATAAACAAAACTACCAGCATTATAAAAATTGATGGTGTGCTAGATGATGCTGCATGGAAAACTGCAACCATTGCAGATAAGTTTATAGAGCTTCGCCCAACACCTTTTAAAGCTGAAACTATAGAGAATGCAACCCAGGTTTATTTTCTCTACAATAACGAAGGTATTTATGTGGGTGGCTATTTGCACGAAAAAACTAAGGATAGTATAGCAGCAGAACTGGTAGGTAGAGATGGCTTTGGTAACAACGATTTTCTTGGGGTTGTTTTTGATACCTACCAGGATAAATTAAATGGCTTTGAATATTTTGTAACACCACTTGGTGAGCAATTTGATGCAAAGCAGGCACCCAGTACAAATGGCAATAACGAAGATTTTAGCTGGAATGCTGTTTGGCAAAGTGCTGCAAAAATAAATGCAGATGGCTGGAGTTTCGAAATGTTTATACCTTACTCCGCCATACGTTTTGGCAAAAAGAAAATACAGGATTGGGGTTTAAATATTATACGCAAGCGGCAAAAAAGTGGAGCACAGTTGTTCTGGCAATCTATAGACCCTGCAGCAAACGGTTTTCTTACACAAGAAGGTACCATGCTTGGTTTACAAGATATAAAACCACCATTGCGTTTGCAATTTTCACCTTATTTTTCTGCTTATCAAACCTATGATGGAGATACAAAAAAAAGTGCTTCAACCATAAATGGCGGTGTGGATATTAAGTACGGCATTAACCAGGCCATTACACTGGATATGACATTAATACCCGATTTTGGACAAGCACAAACTGACAATCGTACACTCAACTTAACGCCCTTTGAGCAAAAGTTTGCAGAGAACAGATCGTTCTTTACAGAAGGTGCCGATCTCTTTAGTAAAGGCAATCTTTTTTACAGCAGGCGCATTGGCCGCATAGGCGATAACCCTCTACATTATTACGAAGTAAGTGATCAATTAAAACCAAATGAAGCTATTTTAAAAAACCCAGAAGAGGTAAAATTAATTAACGCAACAAAAATAAGCGGGCGCACACAAAAAGGCCTGGGCATAGGCATATTAAATGCTGTTACGAAACCACAGTATGCAAGAATTATAAATAATACCGATGGCAAACAAAGAAAATTTGAAACCGATCCTCTCACTAATTATAATATTTTGGTACTGGATCAAACACTAAAAAACAATAGCAGTATATCGCTGGTAAACACAAGCGTTATAAGAAGCGGCTCAGATTATGACGCAGTTGTAACCTCCGGCCTGTTTGATTTTAATGATAAAAAAAATAAATGGAATGTTGGTGGCAACGTAAGTATAAGCAATATTGTAAGTAATCAAACCAAAACTGGGTATGCACACAGTATTTATGCAGGTAAAACAAGTGGCAGGTTTAATTTCAATATCTGGCAGGATTTTGTAAATGTAAAATATGATAAAAACGACCTTGGCATACAAAACAATAACAACACAATGGATCAGGGAATGTGGGCTGGTTATAATTGGAACAAACCGGGCAAATGGTATAACAGTTTAAATGTAAATACAAATTTTTATTACAGCCGTTTGGTTACAGCAATAGATTTACTGGGGCGCAAAGAACTGATGTACCAAAACTTTGGTGTGAATGGAAACTTTAATGTGCGTTTCAAAAATTTATGGAATGGCGGCGTAAATATAAACGGTGGTCCGCATTCAAATGATTTTTATGAGCCAAGAGTTTATGGCAGGGTTTTTAGAAATAAAGGCAGAATAAACTTAAATTCATATTGGGAGAGCAATAGTGCAAAAAAACTATCCTGGGGAGGAAATTTATCCGCTGGCACCGGTGCTGTATTCAACAGAAAAAGATTTGATTATGGTCTGTTTGGCAAAGTTAGATTTAGCAGTAAATTTTCTGTAGATCATTCCGTAAGTGTTGAGCATAGCAGTAACCAGAGCGGCTTTGCGGCAGTTCTGTTTAACGGCACAAATCCCGATACCATTATTTTTTCCAGGCGAAATGTATATGCCGTAGAAAATATTTTATCTGCAAAATATAATTTTACAAATAAAATGGGCTTGTCTTTGCGCACAAGGCACTATTGGAGCAAGGTAGCACCACAGCAATTTTATGAGCTTAATAAATTTGGAGATTTACAAACGCCCACTACTCCATTTACAAAAAACGTAAACCAAAATTATAATTTTTTTAGTGCAGATGTGGTTTATACCTGGCAGTTTGCGCAAGGCAGTTTTATAAACATTGCATGGAAAAACATAGGGCAAAACTTTACCCGTTCTTTCGAAAAAAACTATTTTAATAATTTTTCCAACACCTTCACCAGCCCTCAGTTTACCAGCCTTTCCGTAAAAGTTATTTACTTTTTAGATTACTTAAAGGCTAAGAAAAAATGGAAAAAATAGTATCATAATTGAGGCTGTGTACAAAAGAAGTATTTTAAACTTCTATTGCTACCCGCCTTCCTCCCTACAATTTTGTAGGGATTTGGCTAACACCGCAGTCAGTAAACAGTTATTTTTTAATGTGGCTTCCAGCCCAGTTACGGTAATGCAATATTGAAAGTATTTTTACAATCAATAATAAATATTTACTTTACTGTTTGCTTTTACCTGCTGGTTATATCTTGTACGCCTTGTATATCCATTAATATTTGTGAAGAGGAATTGAAAGAAAAATCTTCAACCGCTTCGCCTTTAATCAGGAGCAGGAAAAGATAACTGTACGTCTTTTTATTCTTGCGCCTGTTGCGCTGTTCTTTGTGTTGTTTATTTCAACCAAAGTATACAATAAAAAGAAAATATTGTTTTTACAAATACTTCATTATCCGGAATATTACATCAGCATTTTTTCTAACAATACCACAACATCTGGCAGCCGCCAAAATTAAGTTGCTAAAAATTACTGTATGAGATATACAATTGAATAGCAAAAATTATATTTTCCGGTAGTTACATTCCATTAATTTTACCCATCTTAAATATATATTTTAATGAAGAAAATATTTTCTCTCTTTGTATTTTTATGCCAGATCTTTTTTGCAAAGGGGCAGAGTAATTTCAATGTATACATAAAAGACAGCAGCAGTAAAGAACCCCTGGCTGCTGCATCTGCATCCATATATGGTACTAACATAAATACTTTTACAAACCAAAATGGTTTTGCCACATTAAACAATATTCCTGATGGAAAACATACTTTAAAAATAAGTTATGCAGGTGCAACTACAAAAATGATTACCATTCTTTTTCCAACAACAGATACAATGGAAATTTTTTTAAATAATATTGCGGAAGATCTTAATGAAGTAATTATACAATCTACCAGAACCAAACAAACCATTGCTAACACTCCCACAAGAGTTGAGTACATAGATGCCGAAGAACTGGATGAAAAAAGTAATATGCGTCCTGCAAATGTAAGCATGCTGTTACACGAAAGTACAGGGCTGCAGGTACAGCAAACCTCTGTAACCAGTGGCAATTCCAGCATACGGGTACAGGGGCTTGATGGAAAATACACACAACTTTTAAAAGACGGCTATCCCAATTTTGGCAATTTTGCCAGCGGTCTAAGCCTGTTGCAAATTGCACCGCTGGATCTTAAACAGGTAGAAATTATTAAAGGCCCTTCCTCTACATTGTACGGCGGTGGTGCTATAGCCGGTGTTATAAATTTTATATCAAAAACGCCGGGCGAAAAAGCTAATTATGATGTTATTATTAACCAATCTAATGTAGGGCAAACAAATATTGGCGGATATGCTTCGCAAAAAAAAGGCAAATGGGGTTACAGTATTTTAGCATTATACAACAACCAGCTTGCCTATGATGCAGATAAAGATGATTTTTCTGAACTGCCCAAATCCAATAGTTTCACCATTAACCCGAGGATATTTTTTTACCCCAACGAAACCACCAGACTGCTACTAGGCAATAGTTTTTCGCAGGGCAATAATACTGGTGGCGATATGCAGGTAATAAAAGGAAATGCAGGTATTAACCACGTTTACTTTGAAAAAAATACAACCAGTAGAAATACAAGCAACTTTGAACTGGATAAAAAATTTGGCAATAAACAAAGTCTGAAAATAAAACAAAGTCTTTCTTTTTTCGACAGAAAAATAAGTATACCCGGTTATACTTTTTCCGGGTTAAATATAAACAGCTTCACAGATGTCTCCTACCTTTTTTACAAGAAAAATCAAACCATAATAGCAGGTGTAAATTTTGTGTATGATGATTTTAAGCAGAAGCAATACTTTTTAAGAAATAATCAAAATGCAAAAACAACTACTTTGGGGCTGTACGCACAAGATACCTGGGCCTTTACTCAAAAATTAAAAGTAGAATATGGCGCCAGGCTGGATGAGGTACACTACACATTTGCCCAGGGCGAAACCAGATCGGAGGTATTTATATTGCCCCGCATATCTGCCTTATACAAAATAAGTAACAGGCTAAGCAGCAGGATTGGCGGTGGTTTTGGCTATAAAATACCTACTATCTTTACAGAAGAAACGGAAACTATTCAATACCGTAACATTTTACCTTTAAGTAATGTTATAGCAGAAAAAAGTATTGGTGTCACTGCCGATATAAATTATAAAACAGCGTTTTCAGAAGAATTTAGTTTTAGCATAAATCAGTTATTTTTTTATACTGCTGTTAAAAAACCGCTGGTATTACAATCAAACACCGCAACAGAATTATTTTTCATTAATGCAAACAAACCCTTAACCAGCCAAGGTTTTGAAACTAATGTGCGGCTTACTTTTTTGCAAAACTTTAAATTTTTTGCAGGGTATACTTATGTAAAAGCCCAGGCCACATATTTAAAAGTAAACCAGCATATCACCCTTAGCCCATCAGCAAAGTTTAACGGAGATCTTATGTATGAAAAAGAAAATGATTTTAAATTTGGCTTGGAAGGTTATCGTACAGGAACACAATTTTTAAACAATGGTACGCAAACACCCGCCTACTGGGAATTTGGTGCTATGGCACAAAAAACATTTCATAAAATATCTTTGTTTATAAATTTCGAAAATTTTACTGATCAGCGCCAAAGTAAATATAAGCCTGTAGTAAATGCACCCTATAACAATCCTTCCTTTGATGATATATGGAACCATACCGAAGGGTTTGTAATAAATGGGGGTATAAAAATAAAATGGTAAAATTAAAATAATACAAAATGGATAATCACAAGGCGGTAAAAGAAGATCATAACCATAATCACGAGAGCCATAACCATGGAAAAATATTACTATTAACCAATATAAAAAAAGCGTTTGTTATAGGTATTGTTTTAAACTTACTCTATGTAAGTATCCAGGTTATTATCGGCTTGCACATAAATAGTCTTTCTCTCCTTTCCGATGCGGGACATAATTTTTTAGACGTGGGAGCATTGGCTCTATCCCTACTGGCTTTTAAACTTACTAAAGCAAAAGCAACAGAAAAATATACTTATGGTTTCAAGAAATCTTCTATTCTTATTTCGCTGCTTAATGCGGTGGTATTGCTTATTTCTATTGGAGCCATTGCATACGAAGCCATTAACCGCTTTCGTAATCCACAACCATTGCCTGGCCTTACTGTTGCTATTGTTTCTGCCATCGGTATTTTTATAAATGGGGTATCAGCATTTATGTTTTTTAGAGACAGAAAAAGTGATATGAACATAAAAGCTGCATTTTTACATTTAATGACAGATGCGCTGGTATCACTGGCTTTGGTAGCAGGCGGCCTGCTCATTTACTATACTCATTTGTATTGGATAGATCCTGCACTAAGCATTATTGTATGTATAGTTATTGTTGCCAGCACATGGAAATTATTAACGGGTAGTTTTCGCCTTTCGATTGATGGCGTACCGGATAATGTAGATCTACATAAAATAAAAGAAGTGGCAGAAAAAACAGAAGGGCTTGAAAAAATTCATCATCTGCATGTATGGGCTATAAGCACCACACAAAATGCTTTAACGGCGCATATTATTGTAAATGAAAATAAAAACATGCAGGAAATAGCAGCTATAAAACAAAAGCTCAAACATGATTTGCAGCATCTAAATATTCATCACGTAACCCTGGAAACGGAAACAAATAATACAGCACCGAAAGTGGCCAACTGCTGATTTTTTTCAACATAAAAAATAATAATCTTAATAGTTTTTCATTTATTTTTTGTTACTACCTTTAGTTGCACTTATTAAAAAAATCTATCCGTCCATTAAAATTTTTATCCATGACTTTTAATATACAGGAACATTTACCCGAAGATTTTGCTGCAAGCTCTCGGGTTTGGATATACCAAAGCGATCGTACCTTTTTTATGAGCGAGGCATTGGCAATGGAAGAAATGCTGAATGATTTTGTAAAAAATTGGAAGAGCCATGGCACGCCTGTAAAAGGATTTGCAAATTTGTTTTATAGTAAATTTATTGTGCTTATGGCAGATGAAAATGCCACGGGGGTAAGCGGCTGCAGCACCGATAGTTCTGTAAGACTTATAAAAGAAATTGAAAAAAAATTCAGTGTAAATATGTTCGACAGGCAAATGCTTGCCTTCCTCATAAAAGATAAGATGGAGCAGTTGCCCTTATCACAGATAGCGTATGCCCTGCAAAATAAATTTATAGATGCTGATACCCTTTATTTCAATAATACGATCCTCACCAAAAAAGAACTGGAATATAACTGGCCTGCACCGGTAAAAGAAAGCTGGCTGGCCGCCAAAATATTATAGTGTGCCTCTTTTTGCCCTTGTTGGGGAAAAATAATAATGATAACATAATAAATCGGCTTTTAACCGTAATGTTTTCGATGGCATGATTTTGCTTATTAGTCGTAAAAAATACGACGATCATGTTTCAGAAAAGCAATGTGAAAAAGAAATATTTTCTCAGCATTTTACTTTTAGTTTTAGTAATAAATATTAGTATAGCGCAAATTAATCAGCCTTCTGCTCCGGATGGTTTTATAAAACTGAGTGCATCTTCCAAATATCAAAAAGGAAGTTTGTACCGCTTATTTTTTGGAAACCATTACCGCAAAGACTGGATTACACCTTCCGATTTTAAAATTGTTTTACTGGATACACTTGCGGGCGGTTTAACGCCTTACCAAACAGGCGGTAGCCGGCAAACAAAAAGCTTGCGTTTAAAAGATAATTATGGGCGGGAGTATGTTTTAAGAAGTATAGATAAAACCTTTTCCGGTGCATTACCCCCTATTACTAAAAATACCATTGCAGAGTCACTTGCAAATGACCAGGTAACCATTTCCAACCCTTACGATGCACTGGTAGTAGCACCTCTTGCAGAAGCTGCAGGTATTTTTCATACTAATCCAAAAATATACTTTGTACCCAGGCAGCCTGCACTGGGTAAGTTCAATGATTCTTCCGGCAATACCTTATACCTGTTTGAACAGCGGCCAGATGAAGACTGGAGTACTGCTGCAAACTTTGGCTACTCCAAAAAAATTATAGGCACAGATAACATGCTGGAAAAATTACTAGCAGATAATGATAACAGCGTAGATCAGCAATTATTTGCTCGAAGCCGCCTTTTTGATATGTGGATTGGGGATTGGGGCAGGCATGAAGACCAGTGGCGCTGGGCTTCTTATGAAGATGGCAAAAAAACATTGTATAAACCAATACCAAGAGATAGGGATAATGCCTTTACAAAATTTGATGGTATTTTCTTAAACGCTGCCATTAATACGCTGGCTATAGATCATTTTCAAACTTTTGATAATAATTTAAAAAATGTAAATGGCTTTAATTTTCCTGCAAGACATTTAGATCACCACCTGCTTAATGAAGTTACCAAAAACGAGTGGGCTTTTATTGCTAAAGACCTGCAAGCAAAGCTTACAGATAAAATAATAGATGACGCTGTGAAAAAATTTCCTGCAGAAATTTATAAAATATCAGCCGCAGGTATAGCAGCAAAATTAAAAGCAAGAAGAAACCACCTGCAGGAATGGGCTAAAAAATATTATTCTTTTTTATCTGTTGATGTAGAAATAACAGGCAGCAATAAAGATGAATTTGTAGAGGTAAAAAGATTAAATAATAATGAAACAGATGTTGCTATTTACAAAATAAATAAAGAAGGAGATAAAAAGGATAAACCTTTTTATCATCGCCTATTTTATAAAAATGAAACCAACGAAATAAGAATTTATGGGCTGGAGGGTAATGATGAATATCGTATAGCAGGCAAAGTGAAAAAAGGAATAAAAATAAGGTTAATTGGTGGTACGGGCAAAGATAAATTTATTGATGAATCCAGTGTAAAAGGCCCATCTCACAAAACAAAAATTTATGATAACCCTGGGAATGATATAACAACCACAAAAGAAACAGACGTCAATATTTCTTCTGATAAAAAAATAAACGAGTACGATTACAAATATTTTGAATACAGTAAAAGAGGACTAATTCCTCTTGCATTTTATAACAATGATGACAGGCTGCATGTAGGACTTAGCTATGCATCTATAAAACAAAAATGGCGTAAGCATCCTTTTGCAAACAAACAGTATTTCGATGTAAAATATTCACTTTCACAGCAGTCATTCAGCAGCACTTATTATAGCACTTTCAGAGAACTTATTGGTAAGTGGGATTTAAATACTTATGCTAATTATGATAAAGAAAAATGGACAAATTTTTATGGCTTGGGTAATGAAACAAAACTTGTAAACAAAGCGCTGGATTATAACCGAAACCGCAATGAAGAATTTATCGGGAGGCTTGGCGCAGACAGGGTGTTGCAAAACAAACATCGGTTTTCAATCAATGGCTTTTATCAAACTTATAAAATTGCTGTAGATACCGGAAGATATTTATCCAAACAAAATGCTATAGACCCTGCACAAAGCAGAACTACCAATAACTTTGCAGGTGCAGAGTTCGGATATGTTTATCAAAATATAAACGATTCCATTTTACCGGTAAAGGGTATAGCTATTAAAGCCTATGCCGGTTATATTGATAATATAAAAACACAAAAAGGAACCATTGGAAAATATGTTGCAGAAACAAATATTTATCTGCCTATCACCAAAAAATTCAACCTCCTTATAAGAGGCGGTGGTACTACATTAACAGGCACACCGCAATTTTACCAATACAACCGCATTGGTGGTATTGAAACTCTAAGAGGTTTTCAGCGGGATCGTTTTTATGGTAACAGCACAGTTTTCAGCCAAAATGAATTACGCTTTATTACTAATTTTCGCAGCAGGCTTTTTAATGGGAAAATTGGTTTCTTCGGTCTGTACGATGCCGCCAGGGTTTGGCTGGATGGCGAAAAAAGTAATGCCTGGCATACCAGCTACGGTGGTGGAATTATTGTTTCTCCTTTCAACAGAATTAGTTTTTCTGCAGCCATTGCAAAATCAAATGAAGACTTTAATATTCACTTTAAAATAATGAAACCTTTTTAACTTTAAATTTCTGCCAACCTGTCATTTTAGCCCCGCAAGTAGTTATCTTTGCGGGGCTAAATTTTTAATATTAATGCATAGTACCGTTACTTTAAAAGAACATGATGAAAGCAGGCAGGGAGAAGCTTTTACAGCATTTGCCACATCGCTGCAGCCTCATAAAAAAAGTTTCTATATAGAAAGTTATGGCTGCGCAATGAATTTTGCAGATAGCGAAGTGGTTGCATCTATTTTAAATGTAAATGGTTTTGGTGCGGTAAAGGAGCCAGAGTTTGCAGATCTTATTTTAATAAATACCTGCTCTATAAGAGAAAAAGCAGAAGCAACCGTAAGAAAAAGACTCACAGAATTTCGGAAAATAAAAAAACAACGTCCAGGCCTCATTGTGGGTGTACTCGGCTGCATGGCAGAGCGGCTAAAAGGAGTTTTTATCGAAGAAGAAAAACTGGTAGATATTGTTGTGGGACCCGATGCATACAGAAGTTTACCAGGGCTTATAGAAGAAGCTTCGGGTGGGCAAAAAGGGGTAAATGTTTTACTAAGCAGAGATGAAACGTATGCTGATATTGCACCAGTGCGCCTTAACAGCAATGCTGTAACTGCTTTTGTAAGCATTATGCGTGGCTGCAATAATATGTGTTCGTTTTGTGTAGTGCCTTTTACCCGCGGGCGGGAACGCAGCAGGCCGCCAGCAAGTATTGTAGCGGAATGTGAGGCATTGTTTGCAGATGGTTTTAAAGAAGTAACCTTGCTTGGTCAGAATGTAGATAGTTACCATTGGATGGCTCCAGTGTTGTCCGGCAATCAGGAAAACACCATAGTTACTTTCGCAGGGCTAATGGAAAGGGTAGCGCAAATATCTCCTTTGTTAAGAGTGCGGTTTTCTACCTCTCACCCAAAAGATATAACGGACGATGTACTCTTAATCATAAAAAAATACGACAATATTTGTAATTATATTCATTTGCCGGTGCAAAGCGGCAGCAGCCGGGTTTTACAATTAATGAACAGAACCTACAGTAGGGAATGGTATTTAAAAAAAGTAGATCGTATAAGAGAAATTATACCCGATTGTGGGTTATCTACAGATATGATTACCGGTTTTTGCACAGAAACGGAAGAGGATCACCAGGCTTCTTTATCTCTTTTTGAATATTGCAAATTTGATCTTGCCTATTTATATTACTATTCTGAAAGGCCTGGAACCCTTGCTGCACGGCGTTTTGAAGATGATATACCGCTTGCCATAAAGAAGCGGCGGCTACAGGAATTGGTAGA
Organism: Ferruginibacter sp.; assembly: GCA_025350645.1. GTDB lineage: Bacteria > Bacteroidota > Bacteroidia > Chitinophagales > Chitinophagaceae > Ferruginibacter. Next base: position 5,657 of record JANXXM010000042.1, on the reverse strand, counting down.
TCTTTACCGGCAGCACTCTTTGCGAACTATGCAAAAAGAAGTAGGCAAAACATTTAGGGTTTTAGCAGAAGGTTTTTCTAAAAAAAGCGATGATTTTTTACAGGGGAGAAATGACCAGAATAAAGTGGTGATTTTTGCTAAAGAAAATTTTGTAAAAGGCGATTATGTTAACATTAAAATTACGCATTGTACAGCAGGAACCTTATTTGGAGATGCAGTACAAACTTTTTAAGTAAACATGCAGCAGAACTGGAAATATGTTTTTATATAATTATTAGTACAAGCAGTTAATATTAAGGCAACAATTATTTTTAGCATGTATTGGCGAAAATTCCATTTTGTTTATGTAAATAAATTAATAGCAATACACAATAAATATATGAAGCAAAAATCAATACCGCAGGTGTAAAAAATATTTTCTAATATGGATCTACAATCAATAAAAAACAGGTTTGGTATAATAGGAAACAGTGCCGGACTTAACCACGCACTTAATGTGGCAGTACAGGTTTCCAATACAGATCTTAGTGTACTCATAAATGGCGAAAGTGGCGTAGGTAAAGAAGTTTTTGCACATATCATTCATTCGCTTTCTACCCGCAAGCACAATCCCTTTATTGCAGTAAACTGTGGCGCAATACCAGAAGGCACAATAGATTCTGAACTTTTCGGCCACGAAGAAGGTTCTTTTACCGGCGCACTAGATGCACGAAAAGGTTATTTTGAAACCGTAAATGGCGGTACTATTTTTTTGGATGAAATAGGCGAAATGCCATTGGGTACACAGGCACGCCTGCTACGTGTGCTGGAAACCGGCGAGTATATAAGGGTGGGCAGCAGCAAAGTACAAAAAACAGATGTAAGGGTAATAGCTGCTACCAATAAAGAATTATTGGAGTATACGAGTAAAGGCAGGTTTAGAGAAGATCTCTATTATCGTTTAAATACAGTACCCATAAGGGTTCCGGCATTAAGAGATCGCAAAGAAGATATTATTTTATTGTTCAGAAAATTTACTGCAGATTTTGCTGATAAATATAAAACCGGTTCTGTACAACTGGATGATGAAGCAAAAAATATTTTATCCAATTATGGCTTTCAGGGCAATGTAAGAGAACTCAAAAATATAGCAGAACAAATTTCTGTATTAAGTAAAGATAAAAATGTAAACGCTGTGCAACTCCGTAGTTTTTTGCCTGCGAACGATAGTACAAGATTACCGGTATTTACAGGCACAGGTGCCGCAAATGTGAGCCAGACAGAATTTGCGAACGAAAGGGAAATATTGTATAAACTTTTTTTTGACATGAAAAAAGATGTGAACGAATTAAAAAAAATGTTTTTTGATTTATTGCAAAACCCCTCTAATGGTAATGGTTCGCAGGTGTATACAAGCAGTGAAAATATACAGGAATTTGGCTCATTAAACAAGGGCAATTATAACCAGCCGCAGCAATCCGTAATACTACATAGGGAAAATGATATTCACCAGCATGAAGACGTAGAAGAAAGCCTTAGTATAGTAGACAAAGAAAAAGAACTGATTATAAAAGCATTAAAAAAACACCGGGGCAAACGAAGAGATGCGTCGCTAGATCTTGGAATAAGTGAGCGTACGCTTTACAGAAAATTAAAGGAATATGACATTGAAGATTTATAGCATTTCATTTTATAAAAAAAGTTTTGGATTTTCAATACCTCTTAAGTGTTTTATTTTAAAAAAGGAAATTTAAGAAATGATAAAAAAAATTAATCGTTTTTCAATAGCCATTTTATTTATAGCAATATTCAATTTTGCCACCTGCAAATATGGTTTTAAAGATGTGGGGCAAATACCACCAGAGGTAAAAACGTTTAGGGTGCAATACTTTGAAAACAGAGCCCAATATGTAAATACACAGCTTAGCCCGCAGCTTTCTCAAAAATTACAGCAAAAAATAATTAATACCACACGGCTCAGGCAAACTAATGAAGAAGATGCGCATTATGATATTAGTGGTTATATTTCCCAATACTCTGTAAGTACAATAAGTATAGCTGGGGCCACTGCAAGTGGTAACAGGCTTACCGCTGCTGTACACCTTGTATTTAAAAATACACTGGATGCTACAAAAAATTTTGAAGCAGACCTGAGTAGAAATTTTGATTTTGAGGCATCCAAATCACTTACAGAAGCAGAGGCAACCTTAACTACTAAAATTATTGAAAGCCTGACAGATGAAATTTTTAATAAAATATTTTCTAACTGGTAAATAAAGAAAGCGATGGTACAACAGGAGCAGGTATTTAATACCATTTTTAAAAGAGAATTAAACAGTTTTGATAATGAATCATTTTTAAAAAATGTTGTACAGGAGTATCCTTATTTTGGTGCAGCCTATTATTTTTTATTAAAAACATCTTTTAGTAATATAAATGAGCCATTGTACTTAGCAGAAAAAACAGCATTGTTTTTTAAAAATAATTTTCATCTTCACAATTTACTTAGCCAAGTAAAAGAAGATAATATAGCTGAAGAAAAAAATGAAAAAAGAACTGAACAGTTTACGGCGAATATTAATGAAGAAGGTAGCTATATAGCAGAATATAAAGAAACATTAGGTGAAGCAATTATGCCGGTAGAAGAAATTGTGGCTGGCGATATTAAAAATGAAAACACTATTGCTGCACTGCTTGCCAAGGAAGAAATAATGTTTGAACCATTACATGCATCAGATTATTTTGCATCGCAGGGTATAAAATTAAGCGAAGAAATGCTGGGTACAGACAAGCTGGGCAAACAATTAAAAAGCTTTACTGCATGGCTAAAAACAATGAAAAAAGTACAGCCTGGTAAAGTGATGGATACCAGTATAGCCGTGGAAACTGCCATGCAAACTTTGGCAGAAAAAAGCAACAAAGAAGAAACTATTCTTACAGAAGCAATGGCAGAAGCTTATCAACTGCAGGGTAAGCAAAATAAAGCCAAAGAAATATATGAAAAATTAAGTTTGCAAAATCCTGCTAAAAGTGCTTACTTTGCAGCCAAAATTGAATCTTTAAAATAACAACATGATAGTTTTATTCGGTATTTTAATAATTGTAGCCTGTATCATATTGGGTGCAATAGTATTGATACAAAATCCTAAAGGTGGTGGTTTATCCGGATCGTTAAGCGGTTTTAGTAATCAGTTGATGGGTGTAAAACAATCCAACGATGTTATGGAAAAAGGTACATGGATATTTGCCGCAGTAGTTGGTATTTTGTGTATTATTTCTCCGGCTTTTATTCCAAAAAATGCTGGTGCTGCATCTTCTAAAACACAGGATATGACGCAGGATGCAAAATCTATTCCTTCCAGTGTACCACAGGCTGCACCAAAAACTGTTGCCCCCATGCCTGGTACAAGTACAACACCACCGGCACCGGTTGCACCAAAACCGTAATGATATTTTAAACATATTTACAACCCTGCTTCATAGCAGGGTTTTTTATTTAAATTGCTTTATATTTTAAAATCTTTTATAAAAAAATGAAAAAAATAGTAAGCCTTTTATGTTTAGTTGTAGTTATAGCAGGGTTGTTTGCCGCATACAAAATTTTTGGACCTACGCTATCTGCTCCGGCAGATAAATATTTTTATATAAAAACTGGCTCAACTTATAATGATGTAAAAAGAGAACTTACTGATCAAAAGATAATAAAAAATAGTTTCTGGTTTGATAAAATTGCTTCTCGGGCAAAATACGGAAATAATGTAAAGCCGGGCAAATATGAAATTAAGGAAGCCACCAGTATTTACAGTCTTGTAAAAATGCTCAAGGCAGGTACTCAATCTCCTGTAAGACTAGTTATAAATAAATTGCGCACCATAGAAGACCTGGCGGGAAAGATAGGCCGCAATTTTGAATGCGATTCTACTACGGCTATAAATTTTTTACAGTCGAATGATTCCCTGATGATCTATAAAATGGATACCAATACTATTATGAGCATTATTATACCGGATACGTATGAGATAAAATGGAATACTGGATTTACCAAAATATTAAACCGTTTAAAAACAGAACAGGAAAAATTCTGGACAGCAGAACGTATTCAAAAAGCCGCAGATAAAAACCTTACTAAAGTGCAGGTGTACACACTCGCCAGCATTGTAGATGAAGAAACCAATTTAAAAGAAGACAAAGGAAAAGTAGCCAGTGTTTACCTAAACAGGATGGCCAGAGGCATGAAATTGGAAGCCGACCCTACTTTAAAATTTGCATTAAAAAACTTTGGATTAAAGCGAATATTAAATGTACACAAAGAAGTAATTTCTCTGTACAATACTTACAAAAATGCAGGGTTACCACCGGGCCCCATTTGCACCACTACCCCATTTACCTTAGATGCAGTTTTAAATGCACCAGCCACAGATTATATTTTTTTTGTAGCACAACCCAATTTATCCGGCGCATCAGATTTTACGAGCAATTATGCAGACCATATAGTATTTGCAAAGCGCTACCAGCAATGGATTGGCGAATATTTAAAAGAAAAAGCCGCTAAAAATGCCACTCCTTAAATTGCCAGCGTAACAATATACATGACAAAAGTACAACGCCTCATATTAGCTTATACACCGTTGCCCTTTTTACTAAAGAAAAGTAAAAAATGGTTTTTACCAGGGTTTGAAGGTTTACCATTGTATGATGTTATACAGTTTTTTAGAAGCCAGGTAAAAAAAAGAGGCTTTGCAGAGCGTGCATCTGCCGTAGCATATAATTTTATAATGGCCATACCACCATCCTTATTGTTTTTATTTACGCTTATTCCCAACCTGCCTTTTGTAAGTAAAAAAAGTATAAAATTTCAATTACACAACTTAATTTTAGATGTTATCCCTGCTAAAGAATATAACAAACAGGTAATAGCTTTTGTAGATACTTTTATAGATGGCACAAAAATAGGTTTGCTATCTTTTGGGCTATTGCTGGCGCTCTTTTTCGCCTCTAATGGCATGATGGGTTTAATGCGATCTTTCAATAAAGATTATGTGGGTTTTGAAAAACGAAAGGGCTTAAAAAAACGGGGCGTAGCATTACGCCTCACCATTGTTTTATTCGGTTTATTGTTTGGGTATTTAGTATTGCTAATTATGCAGGGGGCACTTTTAAAACTCATTGTTCAAAGCGATACCATACGTTCCATTATATTTTATTCCCGCTGGGTACTTATTGTATTGCTGGTATATTGTGCCATAGGTTTTATTTACCGTTATGCACCTGCAGTACCCAAGCGCTGGCGGTTTAGCAACCCGGGTACGATACTGGCCACCATTTTAAGCCTGTTGGCTTCATTGGGATTCTCTCTTTTTGTAAATAATTTTGGTCGGTACAACGCACTCTATGGTTCCATTGGTACTATAATGATGGTTATGGCGCTTATTTACCTTAATGCGCTGGTATTACTGGTAGGCTTTGAACTCAATGTGAGCATACACTCTCTAAAAACAATGGCAGAGCAAAGAAAAATACAGGATAATAAAACAACATAATACCAATTATAAATAAAATGTAGTCCAATATTTGGTTATTGGATTTTTTGTTTTAATTTTGGACTACTAAATAAATATATAATGGCATATCCTTTGCAGATAACAGTAACACAACCCATACCGGAGCTGCGTAGGCTC